>JAGGXD010000111.1 GCA_021163295.1 Bacteroidales bacterium | reverse complement strand
TATCTTTCATCATCGCACCCACAGTGTCAAGCAGTTTTTTTATTATCCGCTCATCATCAGTCGCTATTCTTCCTGCACGCAAAGCCTGATCCATCATACAAGGCAAACAATCTAAAAACGTTTTCATCTGTTTAATCACTTTTCATTCTACATCCTTTTCTTCATCTCCCGGTCGCTCTGTCGCCCAGTCGCCCCCTCGTCCTATCTTCTTCTCCCCTCCTCATCTTCACTTTTTAATTTTTAATTTTTAATTTTTAATTTTTAATTTTTTAAATTTATATGTCCCCTTCCCTCTCCCTTTTCCCATTCATCTGAAATATCATTAAAGTTCTCCTTAATAATATTAATGCAATCCGAAATAGTATTATTCATCATAACACAAACAAATTTTTTCCGGATCCTCTTAATATTCGGCCCGAATACTTTAGATATAACAACCTTAACGTTCTCTTCTTTTAATAATCCTGTAACCCCCTTTGCTTTAGCAGGATCAGCATGTACCTTCTCTTCTATAGCCGCAGCGGTGTTATTAATTCGTTTAATAAACCTGCTTTCTGATTCAGAAATATCATAAATATAATAATAGTCATTATCTCCAAAATGTCTGTTTGTAAATGATTTTCCATCACCTGTAGCAAATGCTATTTTCATATGTTTAATATTCTTTCGTTCTATCGTCCCCTCACTATTCCAATCACTTTTTCCCAGCTTTCTTTTATAATTTCTTTTAAATTACCCTCATCATATTCAACAATTGTTTTCCCATAGGTCATGGCAGTTGTAAAAGTTTCATCGTATGGCAGACTGGAAATATGAATAATCTTTTCTTCCTTTAAAAAATTTTCTATTTCACCGGATACCTGCAGGTTAAGATCAGATTTATTTATTATACAACCGGCTTCAATATGGAATTTTTTTACCAGTTCATAAACCCGTTTTAAATCATGCAAGCCTGCCACCGTGGGTTCAGTTACCAGAATAACAAAATTGGCACCGGAGAGTGAAGATACTACCGGACATCCTGTCCCCGGAGAACCATCAATAATTATATAATCCTTGTTGTTTTCTTTTGCAATTTGTTTTGCCTCATTCTTAACCTTTGCAACGAGTTTACCCGAGTTATCCGCACCAATACCAAGCCTGGCATGCACCATAGTGCTCCCTGTTTTTATTGTTGAAATATACCATTTGCCAACATTCTGACTTTCATTTGTTATAGCATCTTCAGGACAAACCCGCGCACAATACCCACATCCTTCACAGTCCAACGGTTGAACAACGTATAAATCGTTAATAACCGGAATTGCATCAAACCGGCAAACATCAGCACATTTTCCGCATTTAGTACATTTCTCCTGATCAATCACAGCAATTTCGCCACTAAAAAAATCTTCGGATTTTGCAAAATCAGGCTGCATAAGCAAATGCATATCCGCTGCATCTACATCACAGTCTGCAACAACCACATCTTTTCCCTCCAGGTAAGCAAATGATGCAGTAATGGAAGTTTTGCCCGTGCCCCCTTTCCCTGAAATAACAACAATTTCTTTCATGTGTATGAAGCTACATTAAGCTTCTGTATGTTAGATATTTGTAAAAATATATTTCTCAATCTCTTCAAATTGATGTTTTACCCCCGGAATTTTCTGATAGATCAATTCGCCGCGTGAATATAATTCAGCTATACGGCGACTATTAGGAATTTTTGCTATTAATGCAATGTTTTCTTTCTTGCAATAATTCACTACATCATCATTCCCAATACCATAACGATTCACAACAACACCAAATTTCTTTTTCAGCTCCTTTAAAGTATCAACTGCCAGCTTCAGGTCATGTAGCCCAAAAGGTGTTGGTTCGGTAACAAGAATAACAAAATCTGCATTTTTTACGGCTTCAATTACCGGGCATGATGTTCCCGGAGGCGAATCATATAATTTTAAAGCCTCTTTGTGGAAATGCTTATCAATATATTCATTTGTTTGAGAGATCAGTGGCACAGCTTGTTCCTGACCTATATCAAGGCGACTCTCCACGAAAGTTAATTTATCCTTTTGAAAATGGTTCAGCTCGCCCATTTTTTTCGGAACCATAGGCAGTGCATCGACAGGACATAATTCCGAGCAGGCATAACAACCATGGCATAACTCGGGAAAAATCATGATCTGATCCACCAATTGAATCACCGCATGGAAATTACATACTTCCTGACATAATCCACAAAGAGTACATTTCTCCTGTTCCCATTCGGGGATCATATTATACTTTCCCTCTTTATGAACAAACTCCCCCTTAATGAACAATCCTGAATTAGGCTCCTCAACATCCAGATCTGTTAAGATCACTTCACCTTTTTCCGCAAAATAACCGGCCAGATTTGTTGAAAGTGTTGTTTTTCCAGTTCCGCCCTTTCCGCTTGCAATTGCTATTTTCATTATTAATGATCACAAAGGTTCTGACCGGTTTCAAGTTGATCTTCCAGGTATTGTTTAACAAGTTGCTGTGGTGAATCAGAATTCACGCCAACACAAACCTCAATGTTGTTTTGGGTAAAAAGATCTTGTGCCCTCTGTCCCATTCCTCCTGAAATAATTACTTCAACGCCATTATCGGCAAGAAACCTTGGATAAACTCCGGGTTGATGAACCGGCGGAGAAATAAATTCTTCTCCTACAACCTTATCGTCTTGTATCTCTACAATTGCGAATTTCTCACAATGACCAAAATGCTGACATAATTTTCCGTCAACTGTTGGCACAGCAAATAATTTCTTCATTTTTTATTTATTTGTTGTTACTATTTATTTAACAATTCTTCCCTTATCATCGTTTTTCCACATTCAGGGCATTTTAAAGTTGTGCATTTCTCACCCTGCCGATGTGGTACTTTTGCTCCGCATTTTGCACAAACGCAGTAGCCTCCTGTACCAAAAGCTCCACCTTTATTACGACCGCGTCCTCCGCCTCGTCCTAAACCTCTGCCTTCTCCACTTTGCCCCAGGCCTCTGCCTTGTCCGCCTTGTCCCCGTCCACTACCTCCTCCGGTAGCTCTGTTTCTTCCTGAATTATTCATTTTTATTTCCTCCTTTTTTTAGTTTCTATTCCTTTTTCTGTATAACACTGCAAAGATAATGAACATATGTTCAAATAAAAATCTCATTTCTTCTCAGCACTCAATAATCTCACATAATTCTTAAAATAAAATTTTTCCTTAAATCCGTCAAACCCCCAATCGTTTTTCAAAATATGTTTCCAGTCTCTTTTTATAAAATCAAAAGCATACTTACATTCAATCTTTTTAAAAATAAAGCGATGATGAAATGGCATTTTATCCATATCAAATTCAGCGAAATCCAGAATATTAAAAACCCCTCCCGGTTTTAAACTATCATATGCATTTTTGATAATTGTACTTCGCACTTCATGCGGGAAGCCATGAATCACAAAACTGATAAAAACTTTATCAAATTTCTCATCCATTGTAAAAGGCTTATCAATTCTTTTATTATAGAATTTAATGTTTGAAAACCCCTTGATATTTTCGTTAAATTGCTTTTCCATATCTTCCGAGATATCTAACCCAACTAATAATGAATCGTCAGAGACATAATTATTCATCAGTTTTATATTTCTTCCTGTGCCGCATCCAAGATCAAGTATTTTATCGTTTTGCTTTATGTCCATATCGGATATGGCTCTGTATATGAATTTTTTATACATGCCAAAAGATGCAATATTCATTACTTTATCATAATTCTTCGCTGTGAACTCCGATAATTCAACTCCTGAATCAGGGTAATACTTTTCCATTATACAATAATTTATGTCGTTTTACAATCTAACCTGTTTACAAAAAAATAACTTGCAAATATAAGTAATGAAACACAACTAAAAACAGCTATATAATCAAATTCTTTTATTAAGAAACCTGCAGCTAAAGGAAATAACACGGTTAACAGGTTCCCTGCCCCTGCAATACCTGTATATAAAGCACGATTTTTATTAGTTGATATTTCCATTAAAACCCCGTCATTGCTTATTCTGTAAAATGCAAAAAAGATACCTGATAAAATAAATAAAAACTGATACAGGAACTGGTTATTACCAAACAGTAAAGCTAAAATCGGTAATAACCCTCCAATTAATAAACTAATTTTTAATATCGTTTTATAGCTAATCCTGTTTGCTGTTTTATAAAATGTTATACTTCCAATTAACATCCCTATAACCTTGAACAATAAAATATTTCCAATTAATGTGTAACTAAGGGTAAAGTTCTCCTTTGCAAATAAAATCAGAAAAGGCAAAATGCTTAATCCTAATCCCATGCTGTTAATAATTAAAAGATAGTTCTTAAGATTAGAGTTCCCTTTTATCTCAGAAGGGATTAACCGGAAAAAATCAATTATATTTTTTCTTTGAATACTTTTATAATAAACCTCCCGGATATTCCAGAATCCTAAAGTTGCAATCAATAATAAACTCCCTGCAATAAGAAATAGCAGGGCATAGTTGTCAGGATATTCAAACCGTTTAATCAGAGCTCTGACAATCCATGCTGAAAAAAATATTCCTATACTATTTAAAATTTGTCTTAAAGAAAAGAAATGTTTCCTGTTCTCTTGTCGTATTGATTTACCAAAAATATCATTATATGATATTGCAGAATATGAACCACTTAAAGAAAACAGAGAGATCAGCAGAAAAATCAGGAGTATTATTAAATCACCACTCAGGGAATCTGACATATAAAACATCCCCCCAAGAAGAATAAGTGAAAGCACCCTTAAATTAATACCAATAAGTAAAAATTTCTTCTTAACCGGTCGTTTTGAAAGATTGGAGGCAAAAATCAGTTGAAATATCCTGGTACCCCCTATCATAATTGCAGTTAAAATACCCAGATGCACCGAAGTTCCGCCTGCTTTAATAAGCATTGACGGAATAATAGTATCCACATCCATAAAATTGGTGGCTAAAGCCAAAAATATGGAATGCCATAGAAAGCTCCGGAAATTTATTCTCGACCTTTTCTGTGATATTTGCATTGAATATGTTATTGCCAGTATTTTTTGAGCTTACATCAACCCAGCTCACTTATCTTTTTAAGCATGGGTTTGTTTCTTATTTCAATCTTCTTCCCTTCAATCCCGATCAATTGATCTTTTCGAAACTCCGATAAAATTCTGACAACATTCTCAGTCCTCATATCAATCAATTCCCCTATCTCCTTTCTCGATACCGGAAGCTCGTAAATATCCGACCTGTAAACCTGTTCGGCAAACATTAACAGTATATGTGCAATTCTGCCTCTCAATTGTTTTACCCCAAGCTCAACCTTGTTGCTCAACACAACATCCGATATCTTGTTCATTTTCTCAATCAGGCTTAAAGCAAATTTACCATTCTGCAAAATTATCTTTTTAATTACATCCAGTTCAATCATGCAAAGTGAAGAATCTTCAAGAGCAGAAAGAGAATAAACATATTCGGTGTTTGAAAAAACACTCAGTAATCCAATGAAATCCTGTGGCGTGGCAATACTAATTATCTGCTGGGTCCTTCCCGCCCCCGTTTTGTATAATTTCATCAATCCCTCCCTCAGGTAAACAAGGTATTTTATTGGTTTCCCTTCCTGGCAAATAATCTCACCCTTCTCAATAACAATTTCCTTTTTATTGAGATTTACCAGGGCTGTCTCTTGTTTGGTTAAGTAATTAAATAAGTACGACTTATAGATGCAAACGTCACACCTGCTTTCTCTTTTGGTATTGCTCATGACACATTAAATAAACATATCCATATAGTATGATATATATCAATATTGATATTTAGCAAGGCTAATTTAATTGTTGTCTAATATACTAAAAGTAGTTTTGTCGTCATAATTGAATGTAAAATAAATTATTTTATTAAATGAAAAAGATTCTTATACTTGGCGGTGGTACAGGCGGCACCATCATGGCTAACAAGCTTAGAAAAGTCCTGGAAAGAGATGAGTGGGAAATTACCCTCGTTGATAAGCAAAAAACCCATTATTACCAACCGGGGTTTTTGTTTATTCCCTTTGGCATTTATAATAAGTATGATGTTATTAAACCTAAAAGTGATTTTTTCCCGGCCGGTATAAATGTTATTTATGCTACAATCGATAGGATTGACGGCGATAACAATAAAGTAATACTGGAGGATAGTAAAATCCTGAATTATGATTTTCTTATCATTGCTACAGGCACTCAGACAAGACCGGATGAAACTCCCGGATTATGTGAAGAACTCTGGTATAAAAACATTTTTGACTTTTATACTGTTGAAGGGGCTGTCGCTTTAAGAGAATTTTTTAGAAACTGGGAAGGTGGTCGCCTGGTTTTAAATATTGCAGAGCTACCCTTTAAGTGTCCGGTTGCACCTCTTGAATTTGTTTTTCTGGCTGATGCCTGGTTCCATGAAATTGGAATAAGAGATAAAGTTGAAATCACCTATGTTACTCCGCTTCCAGGAGCTTTCACAAAACCTCAGGCAACAAAAATGTTAGGCGAACTACTTCATGAAAAGAATATTAAGGTAATTCCGGAATTCTATATTGAAAGGGTTGATAATGAAAATAAAAAGATCATTTCATATGATGAACAGGAAATCCCTTTTGATGTCCTGACTATCGTTCCTGTTAACATGGGAAGTGATGTAATTGAAAGAAGCGGTCTGGGTGATGACCTGAACTTTGTGCCAACTGATAAATATACATTGAGGTCTGAGAAGTATGAAAACATATTCGTCCTCGGTGATGCCTCAAACATCCCAACCTCTAAATCAGGTTCAGTCGTTCATTTCTCTGCAGATGTACTTTTTGAGAACCTGATGAGCGCAATTGAAGGCAGACCACTGATGGCAAAATTCGACGGACATTCAAACTGCTATATAGAAACAGGGTTCGGAAAAGGATCAATCATCGATTTTAATTATGATACCGAGCCCCTGCCCGGCACATTCCCATTACCGGGAATTGGTCCTTTTGGTTTATTGAAAAACACCAAAATGAATCATTACGGAAAAGTCTTGTTCAGATGGATGTATTGGCACATTCTACTTAAAGACAAACAACTTCCCATAGAATCCGAGATGTCAATGGCCGGGAAAAAATTGTAAATAATCTGACAAAAGTTTTTAAGATGAACGAAAAAAGCATACAACCCCAAATAGATGAGATCAATCAAAAGCTTGACCTGGTTTTACATTATGTCAATCAGCAACGACTGAAAAGCGAAGCAATAGAAGACCTGGTAACAGATGTATCTATCATTGGAAGGGATATTTTTCATGACACAGTAAATGAACTTGACAACCAGAATATTGAACTGGATATTGATGAAATTAAAATTTTGATTTTTAAGCTCATTAAAAATACAGGGAATTTTGTTTCCGTTCTGGGTGCATTTGAGAGTCTCAATGATTTTTTTAAAGATGCAGGTCCTGTCGTTAACGAGGTAATGATCGATGTTATTAAGAAAATGCATGAGTTTGAAAAGAAAGGATATTTTGAATTTATAAAAGAACTTATGAATGTGTTTGATAATATCATTACTAATTACTCTGGTGAAGATGTCAGGTTACTGTCTGATAATATCGTCACCATTATCGATACTATTAAAAATATGACCCAGCCTGAGATGCTCGGTGCAATGAACAATGCAGTTAATATATATAAAAACCTTAATCCTGACGATGTGGAAGAATACTCTATGTGGAAAGCTTTCAGGGAAATGAGAACACCTGAAATGAAACGGGGAATAGGTTTTATAATGTTATTCCTCAAGAATCTGTCAAATGAACAAATAAAAACATAACTAATCAGTCGGCAGTCCACAGTCCACAGTTGGCAATCGACTTAAAAATGCAAAGTATAATGATATTAGACATAGAGAGCATTCCAAACTTTTTATACTGAGCGCAGTCGAAGCGAAGACAATAAATAGTTACAAAACATAGTATAGTAAAACAATTTAAAATTAAAATTATGGCAACAAAAAATATTGCTGGTATCAGCGTAGATGTAAACGATGAAGGTTATATGACCAACCCTTCGCAATGGACAGAAGCAATTGCAAAAGAATTGGCAAAAGAAGAAGATATTGAACTTACCGATGAACATCTTAAGGTGGCAAAATATCTTAGAGAAGAACATGAGAAGGGCACAGTATTAACAATCAGAAAGGTTGGAAAATCAGGCCTTGTTGATATTAAGGGACTTTATAAATTATTCCCGGGTGGACCATTGAAAAAATCTTCAAAGATTGCCGGAATTCCTAAACCTACAAGTTGTGTTTAAAACTCTAACTATTATAAACAAATACTATGATGACTGAAAAAAAAGAAGAAAACCCCCTAAAGAAAGTTTGCATAATCTGTGCAAAAGGTGCAATTGAAGATGTTTATGCATCTTTGGTTATGGCTAACGGAGCCGTAATGGAAGGTATCGAAGCAAAAATGTTTTTTACCTTTTTCGGACTGGACGCTATTACGAAAAAGAAAATGAACAGGTTGCATACAGGAACAGTTGGTAATCCCGCAATGACTATGCCCGGAGGAATTCCCTTCCCCACTCTTCTGGGAATGCTACCGGGTGTTGAAGCCGGAGTATCAGCAATGATGAAAAAACAGATGGCAGACCTGGATATACCACCTGTTGATGAATTCCTGGATATGATTACAGCCGGTGGCGGCGAGATCTATGCTTGTAAGCTGGCAGCAGACATGTTCAAGCTTAAAAAAGAAGATCTCTCTGAACATGTAATTGATATAATTACAATTGGCGATTTCTATGCTTTAGCCGGTGGTGATAATACGCAAATTATTTTTACGTAAGCACCTGTTACCCTGCCGGAATTAAATGGGGTCACGAATTTATTAAAATTATGGGTCAATTTGTTTGAAGGGAAATTCTTTTGATGGGATCCGTGCTTCCATCATGATTTTCCTTATCTGTTCAACTATTTCAGGGTGCTGCTCAGATACATCGTTTTGCTCACCTATGTCTTCCGCAAGATTATATAATTCTATCTGAAGGCTATCCCTGAACATGTTTTGCCGCACTCCCTTCCAATCGCCTATCCTTACCATCTGCTGACCACCATACGCAGCAAATTCCATATACAGATATTCATGCTCTTCCTGCTTGTCTTTACCCAGAAGAGTGGAAACGAAACTGATTCCGTCAATATCACCGGGATTCTTATCAGAAACACCGGCAACCTCACTAAGGGTCGGCAAAATATCCTGAAATGCACAAACAAGATCGCTTGTTGTTCCGGATTTTATTTTACCCGGCCAGCGGGCAACAAACGGCACCCTGATACCGCCTTCATAAACGCTTCCCTTCAGCCCCCTGAACACTCCCGCGCTTTTAAAGAATTCCGAGTCCGAACCGCCTATGCGATCATAAGTTGGTCCGTTGTCGGAAGTAAATATTATTAAAGTGTTATCCTCAATATTCAATTCTTCCAATAATGCCATAATCTCACCGATTCCTTTGTCCATATGTGTGATCATAGCAGCATATCCTGCCCGGGGAAAAGGATGCTTCAGGTATCCCCTGTGAACATAGTCCTCCTCAGGTATTATACCCTTATATTCTTCCAGCGATTCTTCCGGTACCTGGATTGACAGGTGAGGAATGATAAAAGGAAGGTAAAGGAAAAAGGGCGTGGTTTCATTGTTCTTAATAAACTTCAATGCTTCTTCAATAAACAAATCCTGTGAGTATTGTTCTCCTGATAATTCCCTGTTATTGCCTTCTAGCCATACCGTGTCCTGGTTTTTTATAAGGAATCTCGGATAATGATTATGAGCATGTCGCTGACAGTTAAAACCGAAAAACAGGTCAAAACCCTGCCTGTTCGGATCTCCTTCCGATCCGGTTTTCCCAAGACCCCATTTACCCATTGCAGCCGTTGCATAACCCTTCGATTTAAGCAATTCTGCTATAGTTATAATACTGTCAGCAAGGGGCTTTTGACCCCAAAATCCATCCCCGCCTTTCACCTCAAAATTATTTCTTACATAGGAATTACCCGTATGTTTGCCGGTCAATAACACACAACGCGACGGAGCACATACAGGACTCCCGGAGTAAACCTGGGTAAGCCGTATTCCTTCAGTTGCAATCCTGTCAATACTTGGGGTTTTAATGATTTCCTGACCATAACATCCCAGTTCATTATAGCCAAGATCATCAGCCATAATAAAAATGATGTTTGGAGAAGTTACTTCTTCCTGTTGATTGCCACTACTACAACCGGTTAAAGATCCAAGAGTAACCCCAAGACTCAGTATACCAACTAATAACAGATATTTTTTCATGATACATTTTTAGGTTAAAATAACTTTATAACTTTCTACTTTATAACTTTCAACTTCCTACTCCTCTTCGTCCACATCCTCATAGTCAACATACTCTCCCGAGTCTTTATCGAACATTTTCTTATCCGTGCGGTTATCAAAATGAATGGTTACATCGCCTTCTTTCCTTTTCGGGATATTATTGGGGGACTTATTGGACGATGACGGGAATAATAACCTGCCAAGGAATTTAACCAGGAAATAGAAAATTATCAGAACTAATACTGTCCGGAATAAACCTACTATCATCTTTTTATGCTAATTATCCCGCAAAGTTACAGAAATATTTTTTTCCATACTCAACCACTTAACTACTCAACCACTCAATTCTTCATAACTGCACCAATGGCTTATCCTTAAACCTCTTCGGGTTACATCCGAAAACAATATTCAATCCAACACGTATATTGATCCTCTTCAGATCTGTTGGGAAAGGAATTGATGTAACATCTCCGTTATCTTCGAACTGGAATTTATTGAAAGTAACAGGAATATGATCGGAAACAAGATAAAACTGGAAAGGTCCCCCGCGAAAACTAAGTCCTAAACCCAGGTTGTTATAACTATTATTAGACATCGTATAACTTACACTGGTCATCAAGGCATTGCCAAGATTCGTATTTGCCGAAATTGTAAATGCCTGCTGAATTTTGCCTTTATATATTTGCGATCTTGACAGGAAGCCGAGATTTAATTTTTCACTAACATTGAATGTGCCACCCAGATACACCTTGGTCGGAAGCATAGTTTTATAAGCTTCTTCCTGCGACAGGGGTTTAAAAATATCTGCAATGCTATCAAGCATCGCATCGGCAACATCCTCAAGGTCCCTGTCATCATTTATATCAAATTCCGGCGAGAGATCAATCCCTTCAAAATCATATGTCCCTTTCGAAACGAAATTATATACATCCTTCTTCCAGTTTATATATCCTAAATCCACTACACTTGCCGATAGTGTGAAATAATCACCAAGGTTATACACGGCTCCCAGATCAACTGCAAATCCCATATTTCCTGTATTAAAAACAAAATCAAGTATTCCATCATCCGTATCCATCTTATCGCTCATATCAAGATCTTCAATAAACCCCTCCGAATCAGTGGTAACTGTAAGCGGGGCAGATACATTAAGACTGATATCAGAATGCAGTGTATGAGTTAAAGCAGTTCCTTCATCAATAGTTATTCCCAAATCTGCATTTTTTAATGAAAGATTAGCTTTCCCGAATAACAACTTTCCTTTTGCCCCAAAGGTTAAATTTTTATTGATCTTCTTTGAAAGACTTACTGCGTATTGCCTGTATTCAGTCATATCGAAGGTGAGATCCGAAAAATCTGCTGTGCCCCCGACAAACGCACTGTTCCCATGAAAAGCAAGTGTCATAAAATCTTTTGGTAAAGAGAAGAATAAATTCGCTTTTTCTGTTATATCAAAAGTGAAATAGGTGTCTCCACTCCTGAATCCAAAAGCAAACAACTGAACATGAACTTCAGGAGATAAATAAATCCTCTCCGGAAACTTATCAAGAAAATCATCAATATTATAACTGGGATGAAGAATAGTGATAAGTGAATCGGCATACTCACCGCTTCCTTTGAAAACAAAATCATCAGGACTGAAGCTATTATTTGAATAATTAAAATAAACAGATGAAAGCCCGGGAAGCCCAAGGTAAAACCCGCAACTGCTTTGCATCGCAGGATTCATAAGTCTTGATTGCGGGAGACCCATATTATAAAGTGTCTGGTTCTCCTGTGCTTTCAGGCTAAATGGAATTATTACCATTCCAAGGAAAACAATACTAATAAAAACTGATCTTTTCATTATCATGATATATATGTTTTCAACTTTATAACTTTCAACTTTATAACTTTCAACTACTCTTCATCCTATTCTCCAAAGTCAAATTCGTACGATACCTTTGTACTCACTCCTAATTTAAACTCAAGCGTATAAGTTGTAAGTATTTTTACTGCCCCGCTATTAGTAGTATTTAGCGAACCTCTAACAATAAGTTCATCTGCAATCTCAAGATTTTCCAGGAATTCACCGGTTATTACAATTGATGTTGTATCCTCTGTTGGACCGGTAACAATTCCGTTACCGTCAACAGGTGCTGCAGGAAACAAAACAGGTACATCTAATGTAGACAGAACCTGACCTGCAACAGAGTCATACAATTGGATCTTAAACCCTATCTCCAGCGGAAACCCATTATTTACAAACAAATGCAGGCTTGCAAACTCAATATCATCAACACTAAAATCCCCATCTTCCTCACTATCTTCCGCCTTCAAAGGATTCTCAATCGTATCCTGAAGCGTAAAGTTATTTGCCCTGAATTCCAGTGGTATCTCTATTTCCAAACCGGCAACAACATTGCTCTCGCCCGTAACAAAATTATCCCATCCCTGCTTACCAGGCGGATTCACTGTCGCTCCTCCTGAATAATTAATTTCACCGGGTCTCATTTCAATAAGCTCAACAATATCCGTATTGTCTTTGTTGAACGATATTGTTGAAATATCCGGACTGTTATCCCGGTCAGCAGGATAAGCAATATTCATTGTTGATGCATTCAATCCTTGTGTTTCCCCTGCACTATTGCTGCCAATAAGGTTAAGATCAAACGAAACCGGGACTCCGATTGAATTAGAGAAATTTATATTAACTATTGGATTTGTAAGCGTAAAGGTGCCGGAAATATGATCTTCTAATTCACCAAGTCCCAGGTCAATTGAATCTTCATCAACATCAAAACTATGTTGACCAAAATAACCCTCAACATATGAAAAATCAATATCGCTTATCGTATAGGCTAAAACAACTGAATCGGTCAGATCAAAATTCACCATTCCCCCGCCGGAAGGTTTAACAGATAACCCATATTTAAACGGAATGGAATTGTAAGGTTGTGCCGGATCTGTGGAGAAATCATTTATAGTATTATCCAGCGAAAGCAGCTCCGATCGTGTGCCACTTGCCCCTAAAGGAATCACAAACCTTGTTGTATCAGTTCCTGACAGTGAAGTGGGAAGGGTTATAACAACCTCTATATTCTCTGCTAAATGAGACGTCAGAGTGTAATCAATATTTGCAGTAATAAGTTCTATAAAGGTGATCTCTACATCATTGTCAAGGTTAAACTGAATTGTATCTTCAACCGATAAGAATAACTGTTCGGGTAAATATGCCTGCCCTCTTACAACAGTTAAATCTGAGGTAGCTACAGAAACAGTTATTTCATCTGTCATATTTATAGTTACCGTGTTAGGAGCACTTCCGGGCGAGCTAATTGTAACCAGTTCTGCAATAAGGGAACTTGAAACAGTCTCTCCAGCTAAATCAATCTGGGAATTTGCAGTGCCTCCCGAAGGAATATCAACAAAAGAAAGATTACTGCCTATCTGACTGTTATCAGAGGCATTTTTTAATGCCATTACAAGACTGACAACAACAGGCAGATTGTTAGTAATTGTAACAGTAACAGTCCCCGAACCAAATTCAACCTGGGCAAAATTACTGAAAGAGTCAATGGTAATAGAATCTCCCGGTAATGAAGGGATAGCCGGAAATATTCCCGGACCACCGTCAAGTGCAACAAGAGCAGCCCTGAGAGCGGGAGGGAAACCGGCACTGATCTCATCAAGACTGATTGATCCGCCTCCGGTAAAATCATCAATCTTCAGGGCTCCTACACTAAAAATCTTTTTTTGTTCATCCTGTGCGGGTATATCCAGTATATCCGACACATCAAAGGTAAACAGTGAATCCTCTTTAAAAACAACTTTTATTGAGTTATCTCCAAGAAATTGCAAGGTATCATCCGATTCAATCGCATCACCAAGAGTAAGACTCCCATTTACCACAGGCAAAGAAACCCCGATATTTACAGCCCCCTGAGTAGAGAGCTTATCCATGTCATAAGTCTCTTTAACACAGGAATTAATCAATGTAAATAATGATAAAATCCCCAGTCCGGTATAAAAAATTCCTTTGTTCATCTGTTTATATTTTAATCATTTCTGGTTACTGGTTACTTTCAAAACTTCTAACTTCAACCCCATCCGGGGTTGTGTATTTATTGCAATACATAGTTCCCCCGGACGTAACCGGGGCTATCTGACTTTAAGCCCTCCGGGCTTTTTCTCTCTTCATCTCCTCATTTCCTCATCATCCCATTTCTCCTCTTCTCTTCATTCTTCCTTACTCAACTACTCAACTTACTCCACTACTCAACTTTCCCTACTATTTAACGGAATAATTATACAGAAAGTTATCCTTACTTCCAACAATCAGGTTATATTTCCTGTCATTCCGCTTAAATCTTCCAATTGAATATAATGTGTTCCCACTTACGGGAAAACCTTTATAAAGTTTCCCGTCGTTATTGAACAGGTATATTTTGTTTGCCTTCCCCGAAACCACTCCAATCTTTTTATTGGTTGAAGAAAAAGTGTAAACAATAGGCCTGTATTCAATATTATCTTCAAATGAATAAGAGAATAATAATGATTTTTTATAACTATAAACTTCAAGTTTCTTGTTATCAATAAAAATATACTCAAAAAAGCCATCTCCATTAATATCCATATAATCAAAAAAATGGTCAGCCGTGAATTCTTTAATTTTCTCCTTTTCAATCCTGCCATCAAAATAAATAAAACAAATTGTCCCTGATTTATCCGTTGTAACCATCCGTGGGACGGCATTAACACTCCTGGCATCAAGAATAATATCATTGTTCTCCGAAACAGCAATATTTTCCTCCATTTTTACCCGCATATTGCCCCTTCTGTCTAATAAATATATCCTGTTATCATCTGCAACCACAATGTAATCCTTGCTACCAATTCTGAAATGATGAATATATGAATCAATTGTTGTTTCAGTGTGCCCAAACGACCAGCCACTTACAATATTTCCCTCCTTATTATAAAAATAAATTTTTTTATCCTCACCGGGAATAGCTATTCTGTAATCTCTGTTATTCTCATAATCAAACAAAGACATGCCGTATGTAGCTTTAGCCCTGAGATTTACAGGATATCGCTCCACATAATTGCCATTTCTGTCAATCAAATAAAGTTTTTCTTTCGTATTAAATAAAATCTGTAATTTTTTGTTTTTATAAAAATCAATCTGGTAAACCTGACCCATGATTTTTGCATCAAGAGGCAATTTCCATAAAACCCTGCCGACAGAATTAATTAAATATATCTTGTTGCTATTATCCTGAACAAAAACCTCCTTGCTATGAGTGTAATGATTTTCAAGAAATTGAGGCTTAAATGTAAAACTTGTATCAAGCAGACTTTGCCATACAGTCTGTGCTTCCTCCCTGTAAACAGGCTGATATTTTAGAAACACATTATTATAAAACATCGAATTGGTTTCACTGAACTGTATTGCAAAAGCATGTAACTTATTTATATTAATGCTTTCCCTCTTCCAGCCCTCCTGAATCCCTTTGGCAAGATAATCTGCTATTTGTGAGTATCCCCGGGGGATATTTATGTAGAAATAAAAATTGTACCTGTCAGATAGCTCATCAGCAAATTCACGGTAATGAATATCACTATGAAGAGTTTTTTGGAGAATATTAATATGAATAATTTTCGATAACGATTGAAATGAATTACCAAATACCAGCCAATTATCAACAAGCGTAAAATAAGAGAACGCAAATCCCCCAAAAATTTTACCGAAAAGCTTTTCGGGGATAAAATGAACCGGTGATCTGTACACCGGAATTTTTGTTTCCGCATCTATTCTACAATAACTTACAAAGTCTGAAAACGACCGGTCTGCCCGTTCACAATAACCCGAAATAAACTTTTCAAGCGATTTCTCTGCCTGACTTTTGCTCCTGGTTTTGAAAATAACAATTCTATTCTCCGGTTTATCAACATTTTTAACATCAGTCATCGCAATCCCTGCTTCTTCTCCAAGAAATGCAAAGAACTCTTCCTCCAGTTCGTATCCTGTTTTGTTTTTAATCTCGTTTAATGTGTTTTGATAAGCAGTGAACAGCCCTTTTCTTTCCAGCCAATTCCTGTAATTTTGCCTGAACAGGTCCGGGTCATCAATTCCATATGCTACAAAAACAGAGGTGCTTGCCGGAAGCACTTTGTCCATTTCAAAATTTACTGCCGACTGGCCTGAAAAAATATTCAGCCAGTTGTTTGCCGAATCATTCGAATATGTGAACCCGTTAAGCAGTATCTCCTCTTCCTTAATATTCACATCCAGTTCAGCCCAGTTAGCTAAATTTGTTAATTGAGATACTTTTTTTAAGTATTCACCACCAAATAATTGAGAAACAAGCCTTGGAAATGTCCCGAACTGAACATATAAATTGGCATCTACATTATGTCCTGCCGTTTTTTCAACTATTCTGAATCCTTTCGATTGTTTAATTGATTCCGGCTGGTCAACCTGACGGATAGCCCTTTCGAGTAATATGTCTGAATAACTAAAAATAAAAATATTGTTCTTTATAGCATAGTATGCACTATTACCCTTTTTAAAATCGTTTGGCTTTAACTCATGTATCTCTGTATTTCCATATTTCTTTTCAGTATCAGTACAATCAGGGCAAATTTCACTAATCACTTCTGTAACTTCCTTTCCCTTCACCCTGTCAGGTAAATAAAATAATACCAGAAGATCAATCCCATCCCTGGCAATCATATGAACAGAAATAAGTATCTTATTATTTCTGAAAATATTTGCTGCCAGTTTAACATTCCGGTCTAAAGAATCAATGTAAACAAGCTGATTGTCAAATTGTTTGAATTTTTCAATTTCAGTAAATTCTTTCCATATCAGATTTTCTTCATGTAGAGCAGATATAAACCCTTTCAGATTTTCTGTTTCAATAATTAATGAAGCATCAACCGGTACAGCCTGGAAAATATCGACCTTGTTATCTTTTTTTGTATAAAATAAAAAATAACCGGTTAAAATAACTGTTATGAAAAGGACTGATAATAAAAGTGATAGCAGTTTCCGGGACATATAAACAAATAAATGTACATTTGCCCAAATTTAAAAATAAATTCCCGATTCGGAAAAACAAAAGACTGAATTTACATTTTGGAATAATTATTGTTATAAAATAAAGTTCCTTGGGGCTTATCAGGTGAGACGTATCATAAACCCCGCGCTACGCACAGCTTTTTTAATTTTTAATTTTTAATTTGTAATTTGTAATTTCTTCCCTATGATCAAAAAAATTTGTCTTTTTGCATTTCTTGTATTTAACTTCATCTTTCTTCCGGCACAAACTCTGGTCGTTAAAAATTCTTTGAATAACCAACCGGTAGAGAATGTTGCGCTTTATAATAAAAACAAGACTGTCTCTCTCTATACCAACAGTAAAGGAATAGCTTCTCTTGATCGTTTTAATCCCGGTGACAGTATCTTTTTTCAACACCCGTCTTTCGAAAAAGTTGTTTATACCAGGCAAATGCTTCAGGATCTTGGGTTAGTCATTAGCCTGAAAAGAAAGATATGGATGCTTGATGAGTTCGTAATCTCTGCCAGTAAATGGGAACAAAATATCCGCGAAATACCGAATAAAATAACAATCCTGAGAAACATCGATATTGCTTTTAATAATCCGCAAACAGTAGCCGACCTGCTTGCCTGCTCAAACGAAGTATTTATACAGAAAAGTCAGCTCGGTGGCGGTAGTCCCATGATCAGAGGATTCTCCACAAACTCCATTCTGCTTGTTATTGACGGTGTAAGAATGAATAACGCAATTTACCGTAGCGGAAACCTTCAAAACGTTATCTCCCTCGATCCGCATATCATTGAAAACACCGAAGTAATATTCGGACCCGGATCGGTAATTTATGGTAGTGATGCCCTGGGGGGTGTTATGGATTTCCATACTAAACGGGCTCTGCTCTCTACCGGTGGAAAAAAACATTTCTCACTTAATGCATTTACCCGGTATTCTTCAGCAAACAAAGAAAATACAGGACATCTCGATTTTAATATCGGTTCGGAAAAATTGGCGTCTCTTACCAGTATCTCTTTTAGTAAATATGACGACCTGAAAATGGGAACCAAAAAACATCCTGATTACCAACGTTATGAATACTCAAAAAGGATCAATAATATCGATTCGGTTTTCAAAAACCCTGATCCGAATATCCAGAAGTTTTCGGGTTATTCGCAAATAAACCTGACACAGAAAATTCGCTTCCGCCCAAATGAACATCTTGATATCAATTATTCTTTTCATCTGTCACAATTATCTGATGTGCCCAGATACGATCGCCTGATTCAATACAAAAATAATCTCCTGAAATATGCTCAGTGGTATTATGGACCCCAAAAATGGACCATGCATTCAATTAATGCAACGTATGATAACCATAATCCTCTGTTTGATGCTTTGCAATTTACTGTAGCATACCAGCAATACGAAGAATCCAGACATGATAGAAAATTTGGGAAAGAAGAAATACGTCACCGTACGGAAAAGGTCAACGCTTTTACCCTGAATCTCGATATGGATAAAAAAATAAATGAGAAACAGGGGTTTTATTACGGATTTGAATTTGTTCTGAATGATGTCAATTCAACCGCAGAAAATGAAAATATCCTGACATCAGTAATTTTACCGGGGGCTACCCGCTATCCCGATGGCGATAATAAGTACATCACTACTGCCGGTTACACCCATTATAAAAATAACTTTAACGATTTCTTCACATTTAATACCGGAATACGCTTTAATTATATTAACCTGAATTCAACACTCATAAATAATTCTTTTTATAATTTCCCCTATGATAATATCTCACTGAATACAATGGCTTTAAACGGGTCAGCCGGACTTGTTTACAGGCCGGATGAGGAATGGCAGGTGAATCTTAATCTCTCCTCAGGCTTCAGAGCCCCAAATATTGATGATGTAGCAAAAATATTCGACTCCGAACCGGGAAATGTTATGGTGCCTAATAATAACCTGAAACCCGAATATGCATATAATATCGATCTTGGCGTTGTAAGAAATTTTATGGATAAATTTCATTTCGAACTAACCGGGTTTTATACATTTCTCAGGAATGCTATGGTCCGCAGAGATTTTGCTTTTAACCAGCAGGATTCAATTATGTATGATGACCTGCTCAGTAAAGTTCAGGCAGTTGTAAATGCAAGCAGTGCAACCCTTTATGGAGTAAACCTGAATCTAAATGCTGAAATACAGAAAAATCTTTCATTTAAAACAAACCTGAGCTATACATTTGGTCAGGATGTTGACAATATACCCCTGCGACATGTAGCACCACTTTTCGGAAGTACACATATTATATTTAATAACCGGCTTCTTCATGTTGATCTTTTTGCAAACTACAACGGAGAAAAACCTTTTGATAAATTAGCCCTTTCCGAGCAATCAAAAACCTATATGTATGCTTCGGATAATAATGGAAATCCCTTTTCTCCCGCATGGTATACACTTAACCTGAAAACCTCATTCAGGTGGAATAATAATTTCATTGTTTTCGCCGGTATAGAAAATATACTGGACCACCGCTACCGCCCGTACTCATCAGGAATTGTCGCCCCCGGACGAAACTTCACCATCTCGCTTAAATACACAATATAGTTGAAAGACTTTTTCCTACCTTTACCCCACATCTATTAAAGTACATTTTGAATTTTCCTTTTCACATAGCAAAACGGTATCTTTTTTCTAAGAAGTCAAGAAATGCAATTAATGTTATTTCAGCAGTTTCTGTGGCAGGGGTTGCAATTGGCACAATAGCACTTATTGTTGTTTTGTCGGTATTTAACGGCTTCGACAACCTGGTGCGATCATTATTCAATTCCTTTGATCCCGACCTGAAAATTACTTCTGTTATTGGAAAAACATTCTCTTCAGACAATGAAAAGATACAAATGCTTGAAAAGGCTGAAGGAATATTATATCTCACCGAGGTTGTTGAGGAAAATGCCCTCCTTAGATACGATGAGAGACAATATATTGCTACAATAAAAGGTGTGGGAGAAGATTTTGTTAAGATGAGCGGGATTGACAGTATGATTATTGATGGTGATTTCACGCTTGTTGAAGAAGGGAAACCTTATGCGGTTATAGGACAGGGCGTAGCTTTTAATCTGGCTGTAGGACTGAATTTTATCTCTCCTATAATCTTTTATGTTCCCCGAAACACGAAACTTATCTCTATGAATCCTGCTAAAGCATTTAACCGTAAATACATTTTCCCTTCGGGAGTATTTGCTATTCAGCAGGATTTTGATTCGAAATATGTGATTGTTCCTTTGTTTTTTGCACGTGATTTACTTGGTTATACAAATGAAGTTAGTTCCATCGAAATAAAAATTGATCCGGCATATGAAACCTCAATGGTTCAGGAAAATATTAAGGAATTGCTGGGACCGGATTTTTCTGTAAAGAATCGTTTCGAGCAACAGGAGCTGTTGTATAAGATCATGAAATCGGAAAAATGGGCAATCTTTCTTATACTCACTTTTATTCTGGTGGTAGCTTCATTTAATGTAATCGGTTCGCTTACAATGCTCATTATCGAGAAGAAAAATGATATAGGTATTTTACGCAGCATGGGAACAAGTATTTCTGTGTTACGACAGATTTTTCTTTTTGAGGGATGGATGATATCCCTTCTTGGAGCTTTCGCAGGACTGGTACTGGGAACCCTTATCTGCTGGACACAACAACATTTCGGTATTATTAAGCTGCAGGGTAGCGGGTCATTTGTTATCGATGCTTACCCTGTTAGTATTGAGATACCTGATCTGATATGGATTTTTCTTATAGTCCTCCTCATCGGCTACCTTGCCGCCTGGTACCCGGTAAGATATATTACCAAACGCTTTCAACCTTAAATCCCCCCTCTTTCCATACCCACACACCCACTCTCTCACACTCGTACCCTCATACTATCGTTCTTTCGTTCAATCGTCTAAAAAAGAACCCCCGGCAAAGATTTTAACCCGCACCTTCCCGGAGACTTCCGGGATATTCTGTCAATTAAACTACGGAGGCCCTTGTAATAAAAATCATTGTATTACATTGATTGTTGCAAAAATATAAATTATTCTCAATTCTTCCCTCTTCCCACTCACCTTACTCAACCACTCAACTCTTCCCTCTTCCCATTCTTCCATTATTCCATTATTCCTTTTATTCCCTTTACAACCAATCCAGTGCCCGTTTTGTGTTTCATTTTCACATCCAGGATATTCAATAAAAGTGAAACGGGAAAAGTAACCAGATAATAAAACGGAAGAATAATAAAAAATATTTTACTAATATTAAGAAGAAGAATCGGGTATTTCATAGACAGTTTCCACGATAACTGCCCCGGTTTGCCATAAGTATAACGTGTGCTAATATTGCTAAACCCAGCCCTTTCCAGTTTCATTTTAATTTCATTAACACCATATCCATCCCTTACATGTTCTTCAATAAAGGAGTTGCCATGATGGTTATGAACATCCGATCCTCCTTTATCAGATGGTGTGGATATTAGTAACAACCCCCCAACCCCCGGTTTAAGAGAACTAAAAAAATTTCTGAAAACAATTTCATCATCCTCAATATGCTCCATCACATCAACTGACAGGATAAGTGAATATTTTTCTTTTTCAATAAACGTAACCAGATCAGCCATTTCAAAAACCACACGGTTATCCCGTTTTATTCTCTTAAAAAAACGGTTGCAATCATCAACTTGTTCTTTCTTTACATCAACAGCTTTAATATTCCATGCAGCAGAAAGACCGGACATGAAAAATGAGTACTGACCATAACCGGCACCCGCATCTAAAACATTCAGGTTTCCTGCATTGTTTTTCCTGAAACTTCTTAACTCTTTTTTCACATGCCATGTACGGAGAAGAAGAAGATCAAGTAGTTTGTAAAAGAGCTTCCTTGTAAATGGAGTTTTGTTGAATAATGTCCCCAGTGCACGTTTTATAGGATCGTATTGCATTACAATTATCAGGAATTTAGCAGGTTTTCAATTCGTTCAGCATAATCAAGTGAATCATCAATAAAAAAAGCCAGTTCAGGGATCCCCTTTACCTGCTTCCCTATTTTTTTCCCCAGGTAAAAACGTGTCTCTCCCGCGGTGGAATTCACCATCTCCAATACTTCGTCCTGCTTATCAGAAGGGAATACACTAAGATATACTTTTGCAAGCATCAGATCAGGACTCATCCTCACTACCGTTACAGTTATCATGTTCCCCCCGAACATATTCCTGGTTTCGACTCTAAAAATCTCCGCAAGCTCTTTCTGTATTAGCCTGCCAACCTTTTTCTGTCTTGTTGATTCCATTATTCGCCTGTTTAGAAAAACAAATGTACTAAGAATACTCATCACCTCATCACCTCTTCTCCTTTTCTCCTCTTCCCCTCTAAACCCTTCTTCCCTTTATTTTTTATCTTAACTTTGCATTCATTTAAACATATCTTTCTTATGGAAACAGTATTAAGCGGTATTCGATCAACAGGAAATTTACATATTGGTAATTATTTTGGTGCACTGAAAAATTTTGTGAAAATGCAGGACGAGAACAGGTGCTTCTTTTTCATTGCCGACTACCACTCATTAACCACTCATCCCACCCCCGATGATCTTCATGGTAAAGTGAAACAGGTTCTGGCAGAATACCTGGCCTGTGGAATTGATCCGGAAGTGGCTACCGTTTATCTGCAGAGTGATTTAACCGAAATTCCCGAGCTGTACCTTCTGTTAAATATGATCGCATATATAGGCGAACTGGAAAGAACAACATCATTTAAGGATAAAGTACGAATGCAACCCGATAATGTTAATGCAGGATTGTTAACTTATCCTGTCCTGATGGCTGCTGATATCATCATTCATAAAGCAACGAAAGTCCCGGTTGGAAAAGACCAGGAACAAAATCTGGAAATGACCCGTAAATTTGCCCGTCGTTTTAATACAATGTACAAAACAAATTATTTTCCTGAACCAACTGCTTATAATTTTGACGAAGCACTTGTAAAGATCCCCGGACTTGACGGAACGGGGAAAATGGGGAAATCTGAAGGGAATGCGATTTATCTTGTAGATGAGCCGAAAGTAATAAGGAAAAAAGTAATGAAAGCCGTTTCCGATATTGGCCCTACACAGGAAAACCAGGAAATGAGCGAACCGGTAAAAAATCTGTTCACCCTGATGAATGTTATATCAGAAGCAGATACTTTTAAATTTTTTATTGAAAAATATAATAACTGTACTATCCGCTATGGTGATATGAAAAAACAACTTGCCGAAGATATTATCAATTTTAATGCACCTATCAGGGAAAGAATTATTGAAATAATGGCAGATGATGCCTACCTTGGTAAAGTTGCAAAGGAAGGCGCCGAAAAAGCCAGGGAAAGTGCCCGGAAAACTATAAACGATGTAAGGGAAATTATTGGATTCAAACAATTATAATAAAGCCAGGCTCTTTTCGAACCTGGCTGCCCTGAAATTTCTTCCAGATATATTATTGAGATTGCCTGTTATGTAGTTTAAAACAAATACTGTGCCAAAAAAAGATCAAAAACCGTATCTTCGAACCATGAAAACTCCAGTATATATAATCAGCCTTTTATTCCTCTTCCTCCATTCCTGTACTCAACACGAACAAAAATTCCAAAAATCAGAACTTATCCCGGCAAAAGATCTCGTTCCGGTACTTTACGACCTTCACCTGGCAGATGGATTACTAAGTATATCTGAAATAAGAAAAGATTATAATGACATGGATTCACTTGGCCAATATGTAAGCATACTGGAAAGCTATGGCTATTCGCTTGAACAGCTTAATAATACAATTGAATATTATTCCAGTGACCCGGAGACTCTTAATGAGATTTATGAGAAAGTAATTAAACAACTTTCCGAAACGGAAATGGAGATTATCTCATCTGATACATCCTCAATTACTCAAAAAACACGGGCAACCGGCAAATATATATCACGGTAACCAATTTCAAATTTTATTTAATTTACTCATTTAAGCACTCACTCATTTTCCACCTTGACACCAAACCGCACCATACTATTCTGCCCTCTCGACTGGGGTCTTGGTCATGCCTGCCGTAGTGTTTATTATATTCGTAAACTACTGGAAAAAGGGCACCGGGTTATTATTGCTGCGGACAAAACGCCTCTCTCCTTTCTGAGAAAAGAGTTTCCTGACCTCGAATGGGTCCGCTTCCCTTCATATTACAGCATACGTTATTCATCCATCCTCCCCATGTTTATGATGGCACCATTTTATTTTCTCAAAATAATTACCGGTTCGGTCAGAGAACATTCATTTTTGAAAAAATTACTAAAAAGCCACAAGCCGGATATTGTTATTTCAGATAACCGGTTCGGACTATGGAATAAAAAAAAAACCACCATTTATATCACCCACCAGGTTTGTATCCGGATGCCCAAATGGGCAAAATTTCTTGAAAAGTCCGTATATAAACTGCACAGATGGATAATCCGGAAATATGACCGCTGCTGGATACCCGATAACCAGGGACCTGATAATCTCTCAGGTGAGCTGTCCGGAAAATTTCCGCTCCCTTCAAATGCATCTTTTACAGGTATCGCTTCACGTTTTCTTCTTACTGAAAACAAGTTGCTCGGAAAAAGTAACCCTTATGATATTGTTGTTATCCTTTCAGGACCCGAACCACAACGGGCAATCCTCGAAAATAAGCTTTTAAATATTCTTCACGACAGTGATAAAAAAATATTTCTATTACGTGGAAAACCCGGAGAGACTGAGATACCACAACACAATTACAACATAAAAATGGCAAACCATCTCCCCTCCCGCAACATCAGTGTGTTGCTATCTCAAGCCGGTACTATTATTTGCCGGTCGGGCTATACTATGATAATGGATTTAGCGGCATTGAATAAAAAGGCACTTCTTATTCCAACGCCCGGACAAACAGAACAGGAATATCTTGCCTCTTATATGAATAAATGTGGCAGGCATATCTCCCTCCCACAAAAAAACCTCTCCGAACTCTGGATTAAATTAAAAGAACTTAAAGCATTAAAGCCAAAACCTTCACTCATCCAACCAACAACACTCCTCCAGCAACAATAAGTCCAATAACAAACCCTGAATAAACCTGCGCCGGAGTATGCTTATTCAGTTCCAATCTGGCAAAACCAATTAATCCGCTACACAATATCAATCCCATCCAAACAGTTTTCATATCAACACCCAGATGCCATGATATACTTATTATCGCACCGGTCAGACCGCCAATTCCAATCATATGAATGGAGATTTTCCACTTTAACGACACAAATAACGTAACCACAACAACAGAAAAAGAGGCAAGCACATACACTTTTATCAAATCAGGTACCTGTAATCTGTTAAGCAGATAATATCCCAGGTAAAAGAAGAAACTATTTATTGTTAATGGAATTATCCGTTCACGTGAAGTGTCCATATGAATAGATTTAATGATCTTTTGAGAAATATAAAATGGCACAACGGATAATGGAAGTATTATTGTATTTACAACGACAATAATTACAACAATACGTTTTACAATCCCCGGAAGATAGGATAGAAAAGTACCGGAAATAAAAAAAAGCAGTAAAACCCCATATACCGGCATAAACAAGGGATGAAGAATTATTGAAATAACTTTAGCTACCGATCTTTGCATACGGGTCACAACTCCTTCCTCAGACGCGCCACCGAGATCCCCAACTGCTCCCTATACTTCGCCACTGTTCTCCTTGCTATCAAATAGCCCTTCTCTTTAAGTATTGCAGCAAGCTTCTCATCATTAAGCGGCTTATTCTTATCCTCATTCTTAACACACTCAGCAAGAATAGTCTTAATTTCCCTTGTTGATACTTCTTCCCCTGATTCATTCTGCATTCCCTCCGAAAAAAAGTATTTCAGAGGGAAAATCCCGAAGTGGGTCTGGATATATTTACTATTGGCAACCCGCGAGATAGTTGAAATATCCATCCCTGTCATCTCCGCAATATCTTTAAGGATCATTGGTCTGAGTTTCGTCTCATCTCCCTCAATAAAATACTCTTCCTGGAAACTCAATATTGCATTCATAGTAATTAACAGGGTTGCCTGTCTTTGTCTTATCGCATCAATGAACCATTTTGCAGAATCAAGTTTTTGTTTAACAAAGCTTATTGCCTCTTTCTCATTCTTCGAATGTTTCTCCTTTTTATTAGCTTTAAATGACCTGAGCATTTCGGCATAAGTGCGACTCACACGCAGATCAGGAACGTTTTTTGAATTCAGCAACAGATCAAGTTCTCCATCTCTGTTCTCAAGTACAAAATCCGGCACAATCTGATGGAATGATTTATTTTGCGGATCATTTACCGAACCGCCCGGTTTAGGATTCAATTTTAATATTTCATCAATCGCCTCTTTCAACTCCCCATCATCCAGATTCATCCTTTCTTTTATTTTCTCATAATGTTTCTTAGTGAATTCCTGAAAGTGGTATTTAAGTATCTCCCATGCCCTTTTCTTAACAGGGTCATCCTGATCTTTTCTCTCAATCTGAAGAAGCAAACACTCCTGCAAATCACGTGCCCCCACTCCGGGAGGATCAAAATCCTGAACAATTCTAAGAATAAAAAGTAACTCTTCTTCTGTTGCTTTAATGTTCTGCGAGAATGCAAGGTCGTCAACAATACTATCCAGTTTCCGTCGCAGGTAACCATCCTCATCAATGTTCCCCATTATATACCTGGCAAGTTCTTCTTCCTTCCCGGTGAGCGACTGCAATCCCATCTGGCTTTTCATGTGCTCATGAAATGATGAACCGACCGAAAAGGGTATTTCAACATTCCTGGCATTATCTTTTGAATAATTGGTTGATGAAAGTCTGTAAGAAGGAGTGTCGTCCTCATCAAGATAATCAGACAGGGAAAACTCCTCTGTATTATCCTCAAAAGTGTCATCAACAACTTCTTCCTCCTCCTGCTTATCAATGCTCTCCTCAGCCCCTTCCTCAAGGACCGGGTTCTCCTCCAACTCCTTCTTAATCCGCTGCTCAAGCTGAACCGCAGGAATCTCCAGCAACTTGATCATCTGGATCTGTTGCGGAGAAAGCTTTTGTAATAATTTCTGCTGTAACTTCTGCCTAAGCATTATATTAAATAATTAAAACTCTGCATTGCGTGGTGTCCTCGGAAAAGGAATAACATCCCTGATATTACTCATCCCCGTTACAAACTGAACCATCCGTTCAAAACCAAGACCAAACCCACTATGCGGGGCTGTGCCGAATTTTCGTGTTTCTAAATACCACCATAATTCTTTTTTAGGAATCTTTAATTCATCTATCCTGCTATTCAGCTTATCATGATCCTCTTCTCTCTGCGATCCGCCAATAATCTCACCCAATCGCGGAAACAACACATCCATAGCCCGTATTGTTTTCCCGTCATCATTTTGTTTCATGTAAAATGCCTTTATCTCTTTTGGATAATCGGTAAGGATCACCGGACATTTAAAAAACTTTTCTACCAGGTATCTTTCATGTTCCGACTGCAGATCACTTCCCCATTTAACAGGGAATTCAAATTTTGTTTCTGCCTTCATAAGTATCTCTACCGCTTCAGTATAGTCTGTTCTTACAAATTCCTTTTCAACAATAAACTTTAATCTCTCAAGCAACTCCTTATCATACATGCTATTAAGAAACTCCAGATCATCCTGCGAATTCTCAAGCGCATATCTCACTATATACTTTAAAAAGTCTTCAGCCAGATCCATATTGTCATTTATATCATAAAACGCCATCTCCGGCTCAATCATCCAAAACTCTGCCAGGTGCCTGGGGGTGTTTGAGTTTTCCGCTCTGAAAGTAGGACCAAATGTGTAAACTTCCGATAAAGCCAGGGCTCCTAACTCAGCCTCAAGCTGACCCGATACAGTGAGGTTTGTCTCTTTCCCGAAAAAATCCATATCATAGTTAACCTTCCCGTCAGCATTTTTTGGCGGATTAAGATTATCCAGTACGCTTACGCGGAACATCTCTCCTGCTCCTTCAGCATCCGAGCCGGTAATTATTGGTGTATGAAGATACCAGAACCCTTTGTCGTTAAAGTACTTATGAATTGCATATGCCATCGTATGCCTTACCCGGAACACCGCACCAAATGTATTGGTCCTGAAACGAAGATGTGCTATCTCCCTCAGATATTCCAGGGTATGTCCTTTCTTTTGCAACGGATAACTATCCGGATCGGCAGTGCCGTAAACCTCAATCTCCCCGGCATGTATCTCCACATTCTGTCCATGTCCCTCCGACATCACAAGTGTTCCCTTAACGCTCAGGCACGATCCGGTGGTTATCTGCTTAATGGTCTGTTCATCAAACTCAGGAAAATCAACAACAATTTGTATGTTGTGAATTGTCGACCCGTCATTAAGGGCTATAAAACCAATTTTCTTGCCTCCTCTTTTTGTCCTTACCCACCCTTTAACATGTACCTCTGTATCGAAGCTTTCTGAAACGAGCAAGTCCTTTACTTTTGTCCTTTTAATTTTTCTTTTCATAAATTTCAAATATTCTAAAGTGCAAAAATAAGATTTTTATATATGATAAAATAATTAAATGACTATTCCATCTATTCCCTTTACTCCCTCAATTCCCTTTCAACTTTATAACTTTATAACTTTATAACTTTATACTTTCTTTTGTTTTCCCTGCAGAAATCTTTATTTTAGCAATATATTTAAAACTGATAACGATGGAAAAAGACAATAAACTGATTATTATCCTCTGGGATTTTTCTAAGGTTGCCGAAAACGCTTTACTGCACGGCATTAA
This sequence comes from Bacteroidales bacterium, assembly GCA_021163295.1. GTDB lineage: Bacteria > Bacteroidota > Bacteroidia > Bacteroidales > VadinHA17 > JADFUQ01. The sequence continues at coordinate 1,406 of JAGGXD010000111.1, read as the reverse complement.
AATAGCAAAAATGGTTCATAATGATCTCCGTTTGCTGCACATTGTAAATAAGGGCATAAACCAGACAGAAAAAGATAAAATCAAGCAAAAACTTGATAAAGTTTCTAAGCAGATACAATCCAAACACTCAATAAATATAAGTTCTGTAATTCTTGAGGGAACTATTTTTTCAACCATATCAAAATATGCAACAGACGAGGATGCGAATATGGTTATTCTGGGCACACACGGACTAAAGGGAATGCAGAAGTTTACAGGCAGCTGGGCGCTAAAAGTAATTGTTGGCTCTGAAGTTCCTTTTATTGTTGTTCGTGATAAACCCCATGATCAGAAAAAATTCCGCAATATCATTTTCCCTATTGATTTCAGAAGTGAGAATAAAGAAAAAGTATCTATGGCCATTTATATGGGCAAATATTTCGACTCAAAAGTCCATATTCTGAAAGATCCGGTAACAGATAAAGCTCTCGCAAGGAAAATAAACACTAATCTTAATTTTGCAATAAAATACCTGATCCAAAACAATATCGAATACGATATTCATACACTTGAGAAAAAAGGCAACTTTGCAAAAGAAACCCTGAAATTTGCTGAGCAGAATAACGCAGATCTTATTCTAATTATGACAACCAAAAACATCAACATCGGTGATTATATGTTGGGTGCAAGCGAACAGTATATCATAGCAAATAGTTCAAAGATCCCTGTTATGTGCCTGAATCCCAGATCTCATTTAACTCAACATGGGTTTATTGGAGTCTAAGAAGTTACCTGCTTACCATAACAAATGCGCCCCAGTAAAACGGCTCGGGGTATTTTTCTTTTATCGAAAGCTGTGCCTGCGTGAATGCTTTCTGCTTATCTCCTGATATCAACCAGTTCTTGTAAAAACCGGTCATTAATTTCTGTGTTACCTCATCACTTACCTGCCACAGACTTATTACCACCGTCGATGTGCCGGCAATCTGAAAAGCCCGCTGTAACCCGTAAACACCTTCTCCGTTTCGTATCTCCCCCAGTCCCGTTTCACAGGCACTAAGGATCACCAGCTGGGTATGATCCAGATCCAGCATCATCGCTTCATATGCATTCAGCACACCATCATTCTTGTCACTGCTCTCCTTCGTGTCAATCGACTGTACAGTATTATCAGCCCCGGCAAACATTAAGCCCGACCGAAGCAATGGATTCTCAGCTGCCTTAACAGGTTCAATACCAAACACCTTCTCCCCGGCACCGGGATCAATGTCTTCAAGAAAAAATCCATGTGTGGCTATATGCAAAACTGCCGGACCGGTTATCTGTTTTATCCTGTCTTCTGTGGCGTCTTGCTGAAAATAAGAGTCAGTTTTCCACCCTGCTGAAACAAGCTGTTCATTTACCTTCTCTACCTCAACTTTTGTTCC
>JAGGXD010000109.1 GCA_021163295.1 Bacteroidales bacterium | reverse complement strand
TCTACAAATTCTTTCTTATTAAAAACCTGTATATCATCCAAACCTTCTCCTATACCTATATATCGTACAGGAATATTAAACTGATCGGATATCCCTATTACAACACCACCTTTTGCAGTTCCATCAAGTTTAGTAAGCGCTAAAGCATTAACTTCGGTAACTTTCATAAATTGCCGGGTTTGCTCAAAAGCATTTTGCCCTGTTGAACCGTCCAGTACAAGTAATATTTCATGCGGGGCATCAGGTATTATCTTTTGCATAACACGCCGTATTTTAGCCAGTTCATCCATAAGCGCCGATCTGTTATGGAGTCTTCCTGCAGTATCTATTAAAACAATATCAATCTCCTTTGACAATGCTGAACTAAGCGTATCATAAGCAACAGAAGCAGGATCAGAACCCATTTTTTGTTTTACTATATCTACCCCTGCCCTTTCTGCCCATATCTCCAACTGATCTACAGCAGCAGCACGAAAAGTATCAGCAGCACCCAGCAATACTTTCTTTCCTGACTTCCTGAACTGGTATGCAAGCTTTGCAATAGTCGTTGTCTTTCCAACACCATTAACTCCCACAACCATAATAACATACGGTTTCTTATTTGAAGTAATGGAGAAATCACCGGAATTGTCCGGTCTGTTTTCTTCAAGAAGCGCTTCAATCTCCTCTTTCAGGATTATATTTAGTTCACGGGTATTTAGATATTTATCTTTTGCTACCCGTTTTTCAATTCTTTCAATAATCCTGATAGTTGTATCTACTCCCACATCGGAACTAATAAGGACCTCTTCAAGATTATCCAGAACTGTGTCATCAACTTTTGATTTCCCAACAGCTACCCTGGACAGTTTTTTAAAAACACTCTCCTTAGTCTTTTCCAGACCTTTATCAAGATTTTCTTTTTTCTCTTTTGAAAAGATCCCAAATACTGCCATTTTATCTAGGCTTTAAAATTGGTAACTATTTAGTGCCTTCGCTTCGACTGCGCTCAGCGTAAAAAGTTTGGAATGGCAAGAATGCTAAAATGTTTAATTGCTGACTGCCGACTGTGGACTGCCGACTGTGGACTGATTAATTCCTCTTTATTTTCTAGCGAAAAAATCCTTAACATGATCCTCATGAACTATCTCTTCCTTGAAAAAGTATGCTCCGGTTTTTTCTGATTTTATCATTTTTACGCACTTGGTAAATTTATTACCCTTACCGGTCTTTAGTGTTGCTACAACTTTCTTTGCCATATCGTGGATATTTATTTAATCTCTTTATGAATAGTATATTTCTTAAGGATCGGATTATATTTTTTCAATTCAAGTCTGTCAGTAGTATTTTTACGATTTTTGGTAGTTATGTACCTTGATGTTCCGGGCATACCACTATCCTTATGTTCTGTACATTCAAGAATAACCTGAACCCTATTACCTTTCTTTGCCATTTCCCTTTATTTTAGTATTTGCCAATATAACCTTTTTCTTTTGCCTTTTTCAAAGCAGCAGAGATTCCTATTTTGTTTATCAGTCTGATACCCTGGGTTGAGACAGTAAGTGAAACCCAGCGATCTTCATCAGGCAGAAAAAACTTCTTTTTCAAAAGATTCGGGTAAAACTTCCTTTTTACCCTGTTTTTGGCATGTGAAACATTATTTCCTACCATTACCATCTTACCCGTAACCTGACATTTTCTTGCCATGACAATTATTTTTTCCTTTTTATTTACTATTTTAAAACAGAGCGCAAATTAAGTGATTATTCTTTAATTAATCAAAAAAAAATCTGAATATTTTTTAATCATTTTACAACTGCTCAAGTCCTCCTGTAATATACTGTCTCAGAAGGTTTAACGCTGCCAGAGTTGACCTTCTGATATTATTTATCCTGTTATTGCCAAATATAAATTTTCTCGAATAAGTCCCATTATTACCCGCGACAGCGATCCATACAGTGCCAACAGGTTTTTCCAGGGTGCCTCCTGCAGGACCGGCAATACCGGATGTTGCTATTGAATAAACAGTATCATATCTCTCTCTTACCCCTTCTGCCATCTGTTCTACAACCTGGCGACTTACCGCTCCCTCTTTTTCAAGAGTTGCAGAATTTACTCCAAGTTCTTTTTCCTTTATCCTGTTTGAATATGCTATGACAGAACCGATAAAAAATTCAGAACTACCCGGAACAGTTGTTATTTGATGAGCTATCATTCCTCCTGTACAACTCTCAGCAGTACAAAGCGTTTCATTCTTTGATTTAAGTAATACTCCAATGCATTTCTCTAACGAATCGTCTTGTTCACCGAAAATATACTTTGGAATAATTTTATAAAGTTTGTCTATCTCCCTATCAATAATTTTCAATATCTTTTCTTTATTGTCTCCCCTGCCTGATAACCTAAGCTTAATCACTCCGTCGGTTGGCAGATATGCCAGTTTAATCTCACGTGGCAATTGATCTTCAAAACCCGATAGTATCTCAGCAAGCTTTGCCTCGAAAGTCCCGTAAGTAAGAATGTTTCTGTGAATAATTACCTGGGTTTTGAAATACCGGCTGATAGATGGAAGGATTTGTTCCGTCATGAATTCTTTCATCTCATATGGCACGCCTGGCATTGAAATTACTACCTTTTTATTCACCTCAAACCACATAGCAGGAGCTGTTCCGGCGTAGTTGACAAATATATGAGCTTTTTCAGGTACATCGGCTTGTTTCCTGTTCAGGTCATTCATTTGTATCGACCTCTTTTTCAGCATCTTCTCAACCTGGTTGTATACTTTCTCGTTTCGTACCAGGGGGCTGTTAAAATATTCGGCAAGTGTATATTTTGTTATATCATCCCTTGTAGGACCAAGTCCGCCGGTTATCAGCACAAGCTTAGTACGTTTTAAAGCATCATTTAAGGCATTAACAATATGATTTTTATCGTCAGATATAGTTGATACCTGGTACACATCAATGCCAATTTTATTCAACTCCTGCCCCATCCAGGCTGCATTTGAGTTAATAGTCTGGCCTATAAGTAATTCATCGCCAATGGAAATTATTTCTGCATACATACTGGTTACTGGTTACTGGTAAATTAGTTTTTTTCTTTAACTCTTTTTCAAACCTCAAAGACAAGGCATGCCTTGTCTCTTCAGACATCTTCAAACCTTAAACTCTTCACTTCTTCTCTTCCTACTCACCCACTCAACTTACTCACCTACTTAACTTTTCTTTGAGCGGGAAAGGGGATTCGAACCCCCGACCCTCAGCTTGGGAAGCTGATGCTCTACCCCTGAGCTACTCCCGCTTATAAAATTATTTTTGCCTTATTCTGCTTCCTGTCTTCTTACTTTTTACTTTCTACTTTTTACTTTTTACTTCTTTAGAGCCTCCCACCGGACTTGAATGCTGACGCTTGCGGTCAGCATCCTGACAATTCCTCCAAAAGGAGAAATTCGTCAGGACCGGCGATGCCTTCAGAATACTTTTTCATAAAACCAATTAAGCGGTTTCGTGTAAGATTTTTTAACTTCCTTTCAAGAACCGTAGCCGAAGACCGATCATTCTTTGAAGCTGACCAAACCAGAATCCAGGGAATACCCGATTTTGTCGCTTTTTCAAATTTACTATTATGTCGTAATACCCTGTTTCCCAAATTATTGGTCTGGCCTTTGTAAAATTGGTCAAGTGACTCGGAATATAAAATATAAACCCAAAACAAAACTAATCAGTTTGGACAACGATTTAAATTTGAGCCACCTACGGGAATCGAACCCGTGACCTGTTGTTTACGAAACAACCGCTCTGACCATCTGAGCTAAAGTGGCAAGGGGCTTATACAGTGTTATTTGAAAAATTAATTAACATTATTTTCTTTCACTATTTTAACTCTGCCAGTCTCTCAAGCCTTTTAAGCAACGGAGGATGAGAATAATGAAAGAAGACAACAACCGGATGTGGTCTCAGGTTACTGAGATTTTTTACCGATAGTTTTTTTAATGCAGTCCTCAAAGCTTCTTCTCTATAATGTTTCCCGGCAAATGCATCTGCTTCAAATTCATTTTTCCTCGAAAAAATATTCATGCCCAGTCCCAGCACAGTGGAAACAGGGCTATAAAGTATTCCAAATGCAATTAATCCTAAATGAAAACCTGTCTGTTCAGCCCCAAGCGCCTTAGATAATTCAGGATTACTAATAAGAAGAGACAAAATGTACAAAGTTAATCCTGTTTGTAAAACAGAAATTATCATACCTTTCTTCGTATGCTTTTTCTTATAGTGTCCAATTTCATGGGCTAACACCGCTACTATTTCGTCCGTGTCAAGATCTTCAATAAGCGTATCAAAAAGAACAATCCTTTTTTTAGCTCCCAGTCCACTGAAATAGGCATTTGCTTTAGTAGAACGTTTTGATCCGTCAATGACAAAAATATTATCCAGTTTGAAATTAACTTTCTCAGCGAAATTTCTAATTGCTGTTTTTAATTCCCCCTCTTCAAGTGGAGTTTGTTTATTAAACATAGGCACAATAAGTGTTGAATAAAACATTGTAATAAATACCATAAAGACACTCATTAACAGCCATGTATAAATCCAGAACATTTTCCCGGTCAGCATGTAAAACCAAATTATAAGCGCAAGCAGTCCACCTCCAATAATCAAGGACAACATCCATCCTTTCACTTTATCAAGAAAAAATATTTTCAGGGTAGTTTTATTAAAACCATACTTTTCTTCAATCACAAAAGTATCATAAAGGTTAAAAGGGGTATTTACAATATCCATTGCCAAACCGAGGATCCCGAAAAAGACAAGGGCTATAACAATCTGATTTGTACTAATTTCCCTTGCCCAGTTATCAACAATTGCAAATCCGGCAAGAAATAACATTGCAACCATTAAAACAAGACTGAATGAAGAAGTTAATTTTCCGAATTTTTGATTTTCCTTTTCATATTTCTGCGATTTTTCATACCGGTCAGGGTCATAAATACCCTTAAGTTCATCCGGTAATTTACTGCTCCACCTGGTTGAATTGAGCCAATCCAGCAATCTCTCAAGCGCAAAATCAAAAACCACAATGGCAAGGATTATATAGAATAAAGTATTGTACATGAAAATTAAAAATTAGAAATTAAAAATTAAAAATTATTAAGTGTGCAAAAGTAAGAAAAGATTACTCCTCTTCCCATAGATACTTCTTATATAATTGTATTCTATCAAGCAGTACTTTTAGATACTGTTCTGCAGACTCCTTTTTATCCAGGGAATATGATTTTTTTGCCCAATTTAATGCTGCATAGAGGTTATCATTCATTTCTGAAACCAGTGCCATATTAAGAGCTGCACGGGAAGCTGCTTTTTTATCAGGACCATATGCCATAACTTTCCATATTTTAGCAGCCTCCAGCCATTTCTCTTCCTTTGCCAATATAGCAGCTTCTCTTAGTTTAGGATGCCCGCGGGTAAAATAAAACCTGTCCACATCCTCCCACTTTGGAACAAATCTTTCCCCATAATAAAAACCTGACCAATATGCTGCTTCTGATACAGCATCCTTTTTCAAAGGAAGGTTCTTTAATGCAGAATGAAGTGATTTTCCTTCTGATTCCCAATATATCGTATCTCCATAATGATATTTTTCAATCAAACGCTTTTTTTCAGGATCATATACCCTGAATAAAGCAGACAGATATATCTTCAGATTACCAATTCTGTAGAACAAAGCGTCAAAATCTGAACCAAAACTATATGCCGACTTTGCTGAATAAACATGTGTAATATTGAGCCCATCCAGTGAAATCACAACATCAGACCCGTTTCTCTCTGAAATAGCTCTAATTGTATCCCAGTTCATGGATTTTAATTCAATATCGAAATTTAAAGTATCCTTATCCTCTCTTGTTTTTTGAACAATTGTTACCGTATCTACTAATTCCGAACTATATAAAACGTCTTCAACTCCTTCAAAAAGTTTCTTTTGTGCAATATTATTTAGAGCAAATGAATCAATTTCGCCTTTTTTATCATTACTTTCTTTACTGATGGGGAAATTCAACCTATTAACAAGAGTAAAACAGCAAGCACTATCAGGGAACTGTACTTTCGCAGGATAATAAATCAGGATAGGAACAACCGAAGTAGTTTCACATGAGATAAGGGAAACTATCCCGCAAAAGGTAAACAGGTATAATAAATAGCGAAAACACATTATTTTTTCTTTTCTTCAAGTAACAAAATATACTCTTTTATTATCCTGGCTTCGTTCAATTTACCTGCTTGTTTAGCCAGTCTTAATGCTTCTTCAATATTCCCTTCCATTTCATTTATCACAGCCAGATTATAAAAGGCAGCTGAAACAATCTTTTTATCCGGGTCGTTAGTATGTTCCTTCCAAATCGTTGCAGCACTCTTCCAATGTCTCTGTTTCAGATACCGGTTGGCAATTTTAAAATCCTTACTTCCTTTAATAAAAAGAACCCGCTCTACTGTTGTCCTTAGGGTATACAAACGGCTTGAGAAATCAATACCGGCAAGTCTTCCCGCATCTTCAACAGCAAACATTTTTGAAGGCAAATTTCTCAGGGCATCTTTTTTTGTTTTCCCTTCGAATTCCCATTGCTGAGTATATTTCTTAAGTTCTTCTACAACAATCTGTTTGTCAGCAGGATAATACATACGCCATCCGGATGTAATTTCAACCCGTAACCTTGCCAGAGGAATATGATCCATATTCTTATTATAAATCTTAGTATTTGACCATATCTTTACATTATCTTTAGCTTCACGGCGCTGGTAATATCCGTAATCAATAAAAGTGTTTGTATTAAAAACTTCAAGCGATAGTAAAGCATCTGAATTATACTGCCTGCATAAATTTTCAACTGTATTCCAGTCAAGGGATTGAGGGAAATTTTTATCCAAAGTATCTACCCGTGGTACAGCAGATGTGTAAACCGGTTCCATCCCGGGAGCATATCTTATATCATCAATAACAGATTCTACAGCCTTTTTTGCTCCAGCCTGATTTATAACCGGACCTTCACCGGCAATAAGTCCTTTAACAATCTCATCAGGTTTCCTGAATTCCTCCTTCAGACACCTGTTGATAATAAGTATTCTGCTAATATCAACAGGGATTTTAATTGACGGTGGTTTTGTAACATCAACAACAAACTTTGAAGTTGAACATGAACCAAGTGCCATCAATAAAAAAACGAAAGTATATTTTGGAAACCCCCTTTTTCCCATTTATATACTTTATTTACAATTATTGCTAAAATAAGGAAATAACTTAATTTAAATTGAATTCGTTAATGTTCTTCCATATTCTCTTCCAACTCACCCACTCAACTTACTCAACTACTCACCTTATCTTACGTTTTCATCCCCCCACAAACACTTATCACCTGTCCGCTAACATATGATGAAAGGTCAGATGCCAGGAATAATGTAACATTTGCAACATCATCCGGCGTTCCACCTCTTTTCAAAGGGATCTGGCTGATCCATTCTTTCCTCATATCTTCAGGTATTTTATCAGTCATCTCAGTCAGGATAAATCCCGGAGCAATTGCATTACAACGGATATTCCTTGATCCCACCTCGCGGGCAATTGATTTGGTAAACCCGATGATCCCGGCTTTTGAGGCTGCGTAATTTGACTGTCCTGCATTACCGCTTACACCCACAACTGAACTCATATTTATAATACTTCCCGAGCGCTGCTTTAGCATGTACATCTGAACGCATTTGGTAAAGTTAAATACCGATTTCAGATTGATAGTGATCACTGCATCCCATTGTTTTTCAGTCATTCGCATTAACAAAGTATCATTTGTTATTCCGGCATTATTAACAAGAATATCAATTTTGCCAAATTCAGCAATTATCTGTTCAACTACCTCCTGAGTCTGATCCAGTTTACTTGCATCCGACGCGTATGCTTTTACCTTAACCCCTTTATCAGTAATCTCTTTTTCAACAGCTTTCGCTGCATCATCATATGCCAGGTCTGTAAAAGCAATATCAGCCCCTTCCCCGGCAAGTCTCAGGGCAATAGACCGTCCAATGCCCCTGGCAGCTCCGGTTATTAATGCAGTTTTTCCTTCAAGTAGTTTCATATTTTAATTTTTAATTTCTAATTTCTAATTTTTAATTATTCCTTAAAACCTCAAACATGGTTTTTCCTAAATCTGCCGGCGATTCAACAACATGGATACCACATTCCCTCATTATCTTCATTTTAGCTTCAGCAGTATCGCTCTTGCCACCAATTATTGCTCCCGCATGACCCATCCTGCGACCCTTTGGCGCTGTTCTCCCTGCAATAAAACCAACAACCGGTTTAGTACCTTTTTCCTTTATCCAGTAAGCAGCTTCAGCCTCCATATTACCGCCTATCTCCCCTATCATAATAATTCCTTCAGTTTCCGGGTCTTCCATAAATAGTTGAATCGCTTCTTTTGTTGTTGTTCCAATTACCGGATCGCCACCGATACCTATACAAGTTGATTGTCCAAGTCCTGATTTTGTGATCTGGTCAACTGCCTCATAAGTTAATGTACCTGAACGTGAAACAATACCAATTCCTCCCTTCTTATGAATAAAACCTGGCATTATCCCAACCTTTGCCTCTCCCGGAGTTATTACTCCCGGGCAGTTTGGACCAACAAGTCTTGATTGTTTGTCCTTTAAATATTCCTTTACCTTTACCATATCCGAAGCAGGAATTCCTTCGGTAACAGTTACAATAACTTTTATTTCAGCATCTGCTGCTTCCATAATGGCATCTGCAGCAAATGCAGGTGGAACAAAAATAACAGAAACATCAGCACCGGTTTTTTCAACTGCATCATGAACAGTATTAAAAACCGGACGGTCGAGATGAGTTTGCCCCCCCTTACCAGGAGTTACACCTCCCACAATGTTTGTTCCATATTCAATCATCTGGGTTGCATGGAATGTTCCTTCACCACCTGTAAAACCCTGGACTATTACTCTCGAATTTTTATTTACTAATACACTCATAGTTTTTGTTTGTTTTTTGAATTTCTCAAAAGTATATTATTTAGCCAATTTTTCAAAGGGAAAAAGGGGAAGAATGGAATAATGGAATAGTGGAATGTTGGGAAGAGTACCCAGTACCCAGCACTTTGGGCTTCTTAACCAATTAGAAATTAGAAATTATAATTAACCAATTTAGTATATTTGCAAAAACTGGATTTAAATTGACCGATCAGGATACAATATGTGCTATTTCAACACCTCCGGGTAACGGGGCAATTGCTGTAATACGTTTATCAGGCGATACAGCCATACAAATTACAGATAAGGTCTTTCACTCCGGAAACAAGAAAAAACTGGCTATACAGCCCGCAAACACCCTTCATCACGGATTTATTAAGGACAAAGAGAGTTTGATTGATGAAGTAGTGGTTAGTCTGTTTCGCTCGCCCAATTCATATACAGGTGAAGATGTAGTAGAAATTTCATGTCATGGAGCTACTTACATTCAACAACTGTTACTCCGGGTATTGCTCAAACATGGAGCCCGCATGGCAAAACCGGGTGAGTTTACTATGCGTGCATTTATGAATGGGAAGATGGATCTTTCACAGGCAGAAGCTGTTGCTGATTTAATTTCCTCTTCTTCTGCTGCATCACATAGGATTGCCATAAAGCAGATGCGCGGAGGATTTTCTGATGAAATAAGAACTCTGCGGAGCAAATTGCTTGAATTTACTTCACTTGTTGAGCTGGAGTTGGATTTTAGTGAAGAAGATGTGGAATTTGCCGACCGGAAAAAACTGAAAAGCCTGGTTTCCCATATTTACAGTATTATACATAGCTTGTCCGAATCATTTTCTCTTGGTAATGTAATAAAGAATGGTGTACCTGTAGCCATTGTAGGAAAGCCCAATGTAGGTAAATCAACATTATTGAATGCCCTGCTCAATGAAGAAAAGGCAATTGTTTCCGAGATTGAGGGTACCACAAGGGACGCAATTGAAGATACTGTTAACATTGAAGGGAATATTTTCCGGTTTATTGATACAGCCGGATTAAGGGAAACATCTGATTTTATCGAGAACCTGGGCATCAGAAAAACCTACCAGAAGATAGGACAGTCAAGGATAGTACTACTCCTGGTGGATGCCGATGATAAAATTGACATCATCTGCAAATCATATAGACATATCCTGAAACAGACCGGTGATGATAACAAACATATCCTCGTGGTTGTAAACAAAGCCGACCGGCTGGACAGGGAAGAGCTTCAGAATAAATTCCGAACAAGCGAATTCTCTTTTCTCAGGAAAAAGGACAGCAGGATAATAATTTCGGCTAAAGATCAGAAAATGGTGCATAAGCTGGCAGGGAAACTTGTTCAAACCATAAAGCCGGAAACACATGGAGGAAATGATATAATAATAACCAACATCCGCCATTACGAGGCTCTTGTTAACACCGGGGAAGCTCTTCTGCGGGTTAAGGAGGGAATGAAGCAGAATATCAGCAACGATTTATTAGCCCAGGATATCCGTGAAGCTCTTCACTATCTTGGTGAGATCACCGGTGATATCACTACTGATGAGATACTCGGGAATATTTTTAAGAATTTCTGTATCGGAAAGTAAGTGAGACTCAAATCTTGCCTTGCAAGATTTGTAAGTCGAACTTATCCCGATAACTCAGAATGAGTTCATCGGGATCTTCCAGGCAACATTTAAACCATAGTCGAACTTATCCCGATAACTCAGAATGAGT
>JAGGXD010000142.1 GCA_021163295.1 Bacteroidales bacterium | reverse complement strand
GTAATACAAAAATTTTCAATTGGTTCCTCGGTAGCATCAACAAATAGCACTATATCATTTCTTGCCATTATATCCGCATCCTCAATATTAAGCTGGTAATTGGAATCAATCTCAATATGTGTGAGCTTATTTTTTTCTATCCATGAACGAATAGCCCCGACAAATGCATTGCCGAGGCCATCATCTTCTCTCCCCGGGTTACCGTATCCGTAGATCAGTATTCCCGGTCTTGAATCCTTCTGATTATTTTCTTTTGCGGTCAATAAGCTGATTATTTTTGTTATATAAAGATATCTCAAGAGGCATTTTCCCGAGGGCATGAGTGGCACAACTCAGGCAGGGATCGTATGCACGTATGGCAACTTCAACAGCATTCATCATGGGTTCAGTTATAATTGCATGACCGTTCATCTGCTCTTTTGCAACCATCTCAACTGCTTTATTCATAGGGGTATTGTTGTTTGTGGTTGAAACAATCAGGTTTGCCATTTCAATCAGGTCCTGGTCGTTGATCCGGTAATGATGGAACAACGTTCCCCTTGGCGCTTCAAGCATGCCAACTCCTTCATAAACTTTATTGCCCTTTGTTTCAAGATTATTTTTCTGAAGATCGGAGTCATTAAGCAGCACTTTCATCATTTCTGCAGCATGCAGTACTTCGATGAGGCGTGCCCAGTGAGTATGCATTGACATGTTATTGGGCTTCCCTTTTGTATATGATTTATAAGTTTCGAATTCTTTCTGGGCAAGAGGGGAAGGTATAAAATCAATGGTATTCAATCTTGCCAGGGGTCCTACTCTGTACCATCCTTTTTCTTTGCCATATTCTATCAGGAATGGGAATTTCATATATGTCCATGATTTCACCTCTTCACCTATATAATCGAGATAATCCTGGGGATCAACATCATGCAGTATCTTTTTTCCGTTTGCATCAACTGCCCTTATCACACCATGATAAAGATCCATCGCTCCGTCTTTCCTGACAAGACTCAGATGATTAGAGGGAAATGCAGCCATGTTATCAATTAGTTCACTGTTTTCTGACTGGTAGTTCTTAAAAAATTCAATTGCCCCGAGTGACCACTCGATCATTTTATCCACATTAAGGGGGTCTTCTCCTTTAAGAAAATGATCTCTTTCTTCGATTGAGAGGTTCTTGTTAATACCTCCGGGGATGGCTCCTGTTCCGTGGATTTTTTTTCCTGCTGTCGCTTTTATTATCTCCTGTCCGAATTTTCTCATCATTACTCCCTGCACAGCCAGTTCTTTATGTTCCATAGCAACACCAATAATATTCCTGATAGCCGGATCGGCATTAATACCAAACAGCAAGTCCGGTGATACCAGATGGAAAAAATGAAGTACATGCGACTGAAATATCTGTCCGTAATGCATAAGACGGCGCATTTTTTCAGCAACCGGGGTCAGACCATCTCCTGTGCCGGCACCAACTATTACGTCCATTGCCTTAGCAGCAGCCAGATGGTGGCTTACAGGACAAATACCACATAATCTTTGAACGAGCACGGGTGCTTCCCAGTACGGACGGCCCTGGATAAACCGTTCAAAACCACGGAATTCAACAATATGTAATCTGGTTTGAATAACATTGTTATTATCGTCCATATGTACGGTGACCTTTCCATGTCCTTCTACACGAGTTACCGGTTCAATAGTTATCTTTTTTGACATAATCTTTTTTCTCTTAAATTAGTCGAATTTTATTACCTCGTAAGGCAGGTTCATTTCCTTTCCTGAAATCAGTGCGGTTAATGCATTCCAGATCAATTCAGCAGATGGAGGACATCCGGGAAGAAAATAATCAATTTTTACAATTTCATGACACGGATAGACTTTATCAAGCATCATAGGTATTTCATCATCATTTGGTAAAATTCCGGATTCATTGTGTCCTTTAACACTTGGTCCGTTCAGGTATGCCTCCTCAAGACATTCTTTAATGGGAATAGGATTCCTGAAGGCAGGTAAACCTCCCATGATGGCACATTCACCAAACGATATAAGGATTTTGCAATTATTTCTGAAATCTTTCAGAACATGTACATTCTCACTGTTGCAACATCCACCCTCAATAAGTCCGATATCACATTTTTTAGTAAAATTCTTAATGTCGTCAATGGGGGATTTATTGAACTCTACCAATTCAATCAAATCCAGTATCTTTTCGTCAATATCAAGTAATGACATATGACATCCGAAACATCCGGCTAATGTTGCAGTTGCTATTACTGGTTTACTCATAACAAATGTTATTTAAAATTGAGTTTCCTAATGTTTATATTCACTTCCGATTGGTTCATGGTCGAATTTTCTTTGTCCAATTGGTGTTCTGAAACCTTTTTCGCGTGGAAGTATGGATCCTACAGGGCAAACTTCGATAGCTTTTGCAGCCAGTTTGTCTGTTAGTTTGCTTCCCAATACGGGATCAACATTTACTTCAATATTTTTACCTCTTCCGTAAAATGCAAAGACACTCCTCCCTTTTTCATCTTTTATTGTACGGATACATCTTTTACATCTTATACATCTGTTCTGGTCTTTGAGTATTTTTGGATGACGGGCATCAATTTCCCTTAACGGAAATTGATAAATAAATCGGGGAACCATCATTTGAAACCTGTATGCAAGAGCCTGAAGTTCGCAGTCACCACTCATTTCACAAGCAGGGCAGAAATGGTTTCCTTCAACGAAAAGCAACTCAATGATTGATTTCCTCATATCGTTTATTTCGTCTGTATTATTTTCAATTTCCATTCCATCTGCTACCGGTGTGGTACATGCGGTAACAAATTGTCCATTGGTTTTGATTGAACAAATCCGGCACGATCCCTGGGGTTTTACACCTTCGTAATTACATAAAGAGGGAATGTAAATATCATTTTCTTTTGCAGCTTGTAAGATAAAAATGCCTTTTTCAGCCATGCATTCTTTTCCGTCAATGGTAAAGTTGATTATATCAGCCATTATTTTAGATTGTTTATTTATTAAAAATTCGGAACTCTTGTTGTTGCTTCACACGATTCACTTACAGCTTGTTCCAGATTAAACCCTGTTTCATATTCTTTTCCTCTTTCCAGTTTTTCCTCGTAAAGGTATCTGAAATTTTTAAGGCTTGTCAGTATTGGATTGGCTGCAGTATGACCTAATCCGCAACGGTTTGTTTTCATTAGCTTTCCCCACTTTAGAATATCTTCCAAATCGTTTGCCACACCATTACCACTTAGTATTTTTTCAAGTTTTTGTTTTAACAGGGGAGTCATTGCTCTGCATGGAACGCATGAACCACATGATTCTTCAATAAAAAAATCTGTAAAATTAAGCACGACATTTTTTAGCAAATCCCGGTTGTAATTAAAAATAATAAACGATCCGCCGGTAACCAGATCACTATAGCAAAGTTTTCTTTCGAATTCTTCAGGCCCTATAAGAGAACCTGAAGGTCCGCCCACCTGAATTGCCTGAACGCCTGTTGCGCCAACCATATCAAGGATATCAGAAATTGTCAGACCCCATTCCACTTCATAAATTCCGGGATATCTGCAATCACCTGATATGCTGAGTACTTTAGTGCCTGTAGATTCATGCGTTCCAAGTGAACTATACCATTCACCACCGTTAAGCATAATTTTTACAACAGAGCAAAGGGTTTCGACATTATTTACAACGGTAGGGCAATCATTATATCCTTTTTCGACCGGGAATGGGGGACGATCACGTGGCTCTCCCCGCTTACCCTCAACTGACTCAATCAGGGCCGATTCTTCTCCACAAACATATGCTCCTGCTCCAAGCTGGATCCTTATGTCAAAATTGAATCCTTTTATTCCTCCAATATCCTTGCCCAGCAGGTTTTTCCCCCGTGTTTCTTCAAGAATATTTTCAAGGTAATTCTTCAGATATTTGTATTCATACCTTAGATAAAGAATGCCTTCTGTTGCTCCAATAGAATATCCGGCAATCACCATTCCTTCAAATAAAAGCTTTGGTCTTTCGGTTAGTATCACCCTGTCTTTAAAAGTTCCCGGTTCCCCCTCATCTGCATTACAGAGAATATATTTCTTATCTCCTTTGGCTTTACGGCAAAATTCCCATTTAAAACCTGTAGGGAAACCTGCCCCTCCACGTCCTCTGATATTTGATGTTTTAATTTCCTCAATTACCTGCTCAGGAGCTAATTGTACCAGCTTCTTCTTTATAATTGTTCCCGGATTATAATCATCACTTAATACAGGTCCCATTCTCATAATGTTATTTCGGACAACAGATTTCAGATATTCAGATTTGTTTTGTCCGCCACCTAAATAAGAGGTATGCATATTTTTTACATCTTTCCCGGCACGTATATCCCGTACAATTTCCTTCACCCTGAAAGGAGTGAGGTGTATAAAAACATTGCCATTTATCAGTGCGGCAGGTTCCTGGTCACTCATTCCAATACATGCAGTATCAAATAAACCAATAGTTCCATCTTCGGTTACCTTGCCAAATTTACAACCAACTTCATTCTCGAAGGTTTCCGCAACTATTTGCCGGCCATTCATATTTGAAATCACGCTGTTGTTTAAATAAATAGTGTATTTTCCTAACGACTTTTTTGACAGGAAGTGATAGAATGATATCGTCTGCTCAACATCAACAATAGACAATTCCAGTTTCTCTGAAATTATCCTGACTGCATCATCAGAAATATAATTCTCGTTGTCTTGAATCTCAATAAGGATATCCATTAATCTTGTTTTATCCTGATTGTATTTACTGATTGCAGAATAAACAGTATCGTTTTCCATAATTTAAATAGCTTGAAATAATAGTTGTCCTATTTGTGAAAAAATTAACAGTCAAATTAACAGCATTAAGTATTTATAAACAAATGATAAATGTTAATTCTGTGATATAGTGATATAAATCATTATTTCATTTTCTCCCTCTATTCCCTCTACTCCCTCTATTCCTTCTACTCCTTTCTTTCCATCTGATACTTTTCCGGATGAACCGTATTAATTAATAAAATTAAGTTTTTTTTTGAATATCTGATAGTAAATGTTAGTAAGTATAAAGATTATTTAACCGTTTAAATGGTTTCTATTTTTTGAAAATACGATACATTCATTTAGCTTCGCATTCTTAATTAATCATACTAATGGACAATGGAACTTATGAAATATCAGTAAAAGGCCTGGTGCAGGGAGTAGGATTCAGACCGTTTATTTACAGGATTGCCCATTGTTTTAATATTAAGGGAACTGTTGAAAACCGGAATGATGGAGTTAGAATCATTGCCAGGGGTGAAAAATCTGATATTGATCATTTTATTATTTCCCTGGAAGAGAAAAAACCATTAGCATCAACAATCAAATCGGTTAATGTTAAACAAATAAGTTCAAAAAATTATAAAATATTCACTATTGTTAAAAGCAAGTCTGATTCAGATGAAATTACAGATGTAAGTCCTGATATAGCAGTTTGTCCTGCCTGCCTGGAGGATATGAAAAAACAACCACACCGGATTAATTATCCTTTTATCAATTGCACCAATTGTGGCCCCAGGTTCTCTATAATTAAAGATTTGCCATACGACAGGGACAAAACTACAATGAACGTTTTTCAAATGTGTGATATATGTGCCGGTGAATATACGGATGTTATGGATCGTCGGTTCCATGCCCAGCCTGTTGCATGTCTGAACTGTGGGCCCCGTTATGAATTAATTTCAAAAGATGGGAAAACAGATAGTTTTGAGAAAATTCTTGATAAAACATCAAGGTTAATAAATAGCGGTGGAATTGTTTCTGTTAAGGGAGTTGGTGGCTATTTTATGGCTTGTAATGCTTTAAACGAAAAAGCAGTGAAACAACTCAGGCAATCCAAGCTTAGGGAGGGGAAGCCGTTTGCAGTGATGTTTAATGGAATAGAGAAACTCAGGGAATATGCCATGGCAAATGCTGAAGAACAGGAGTTACTGCAGTCGTGGAGACGACCTATAGTTCTTTTAAAAAGCAGAAGAGACCTTGCTTTTAGTGTAAGTATGGGATTTGATACCGTGGGGGCAATGTTACCATATATGCCGTTTCACTATCTTCTTTTTAGTAAGCTTAATACCCCTGTTATTGTTCTGACAAGTGGAAATATACTGGATGAACCTATTATTATTTCAGACAGGGAGGCTTCAGAAAAACTTCTCCCGGTAAGTGATGCCCTGGTAACATATAACCGTGAAATATACAACAGGGTTGATGATTCGGTTCAACTGGTGGTTAATAACATCCCTCGTGTTATAAGAAGATCGAGAGGTTATGTACCCGAACCTGTTGATTTAACATTGAATGTAAATGGAATTTTGGCGTGTGGTGCAGAGTTGGTAAATACTTTTTGCCTTGGTAAGGGTAACCAGGCAATTTTGAGCCAGTATATTGGAGACCTGAAGAATTGGGAAACTTATAAATTTTATTCTGAATCGATTGAAAACCAGAAAAAACTGTTTCGCGTTAATCCGGTTTTAGTAGTTTGCGACCTTCATCCTGAGTACCTTTCTACAAAATATGCTGTTGCCTCCGGCTTACCTGTAGTTAGAGTACAGCATCACCATGCACATATTGCTGCCTGTATGGCGGAACATAACCTTGATGAAAAAGTGATAGGAGTTAGTTTCGATGGAATTGGTCTTGGTGAAAATAACAATATTTGGGGTGGTGAATTTCTTATTTGTGATTTGGCAGATTATGAGAGAGTTACACATTTTTCGTATATTCCAATGCCTGGTGGTGATAAAGCAACTCTTGAACCATGGAGGATGGGGGTGGCATATTTATATAGAATATACGGATCAGATCTTTTTAAATTGAGTATTCCTTTTGTTAGAAACCTGGTTAAGAAGAATGCGGAGGATATAATCCGGATGATTGATAAGAAAATAAATTGTCCATTAACTTCCAGTTCAGGACGGTTGTTTGATACGGTAGCTGCTATTCTGGATGTTTGTACCTGTTCTGGATTCCATGCTGAAGCACCGATGCGCCTTGAATCTCTAATTGATAACAATTGCACTGATTCCTATTCTTTCGAAATAGGAAAGACAATTGAAGTTGAGGTAATGATAAAAGAGATAGTGAATGATATCATTAATGGGGTTCACAAGGGAGTAATTTCAGCAAAATTCCATAATACAGTTATTTCTGTTATTTTTGCTGCCATAAATGAAATAAGTCAAAGGACCGGTATAAGAAAAATTGTTTTATCGGGAGGGACATTTCAAAACAGATATTTGCTTCAGAAAACGGAGAATAAATTAATAAATGAAAATTACCAGGTATTTTCCCCGGTGGCAATACCGGCAAACGATGGTGGAATAGCTTTAGGACAACTGGTAATTGCATCAAAAAGGAGGGAATTAAAATGTGTTTAAGTGTGCCGGCAAAAATTGTTGAAATTAATGGAGAAATGGCCAGGGTCGCTGTTGGCGAAACAATTGTAAATGCCAGTCTTCAAATGCTTGATGATGTTGAGATTGGTGATTATGTTCTGCTTCATACCGGATTTGCATTACAGAAGATCAGTCCCGCTGATGCAGCTGAAACTCTTGCATTGTTTGAGGAATTGGAAGAGTTAAATAGGGAAATGGACCGGGAAGAGCAGGGCAGGAAAGTATGAAATATATAACAGAATTCCGGAACAAAGAAATTGTATCCCGGCTTGTGGATTATATCACATCCATATCTAAAAAACATGTCAGGTTTATGGAGGTGTGTGGTGGCCATACTATGGCAATTCAGAAATTTGGTATTCCATCACTTCTCCCGGATAATATAGAACTTCTTTCCGGGCCTGGTTGCCCGGTTTGTGTTACAACCAACTTGTTTATTGATAAAGCTGTGGCGTATAGTCGTTTAGAAAATGTTATAATCACTTCATTTGGTGACCTGATAAGGATTCCTGGATCTACATCATCTCTTGACAGGGAGAAAGCAAATGGAAGAGATATCCGGATGGTATATTCAATTCTGGATGCTTTGAATATTGCCAGAAAAAATCCGGATAAAAAAGTGATTTTCCTTGGCATTGGGTTTGAAACAACCGCTCCAACCAGTGCCGCAGCCATATTAAATGCAGATGCTGAGAATATGGAAAATTTCTATCTGTACAGCTCGCATAAGATCATGCCTCCTGCAATGGAAGCCCTGATTGACGAGGGAGTAGATATGAATGGTTATATCGCTCCAGGTCATGTTAGTACCATTACAGGCTCAGGTATATACAAAGCTATCCCTGAAAGATTTGGTCTGGGTTGTGTTATCAGTGGATTTGAACCGATTGATATATTACAATCTATTTATATGCTTGTCAGACAATATGAAACCGATTCACCAAAAGTGGAAATTCAGTATAAAAGAGTTGTTATTCCTGAAGGAAATGTAAAAGCTCAGGAGATGATGAATAAGGTTTTTGAGCTTCATGATGATTGGTGGAGAGGGTTGGGGGTTTTAAAAAACAGCGGGTTTGCTCTGAAAGAAAAGTATGAACGGTTTGATGCAGAAAAAATGCTGAGTGTTGAAGTTGAAGAAACAATTGAACCCGGAGGTTGTATTTGCGGTGAAGTACTGAAAGGTATTAAGAAACCTTCTGATTGTAAATTGTTCAATAAAGTGTGCTCACCTGCAAACCCGGTTGGGGCATGTATGGTTTCCAATGAAGGAGCATGTCATGCTTATTACAGATATAACAAGTAGAGGAAGAATGGAATAATGGAAGATTGGGAAGAAATGAAGAATAGGAATAAAATAAATAAAATGCTCTTTTAAATATTCCAGTATTCCAATATTCCAGTATTCCAATTTAATATGAGTTATAATTTTATTATATATTGATCTATGAACAAGAATTCTGAAAAAGTTATATTGCTGGGACATGGCAGTGGTGGAAAACTGTCCCATGACCTTATCAGCGATATTTTTGTAAAGTATTTTTCAAATAAAATATTATCCGAACAAACTGATTCTGCATGTATTCCCGGAGCAGATGAAGGGATTGCTTTTACTACAGATTCATATGTGGTAGATCCAATATTTTTCCCCGGTGGAAATATAGGGAAACTTGCAGTATGTGGTACTGTTAATGATCTGGCTGTGTCCGGAGCAAAGCCACAATATCTGAGTGCCTCATTTATTATTGAAGAAGGCTTTTCCATAACGGATCTTGAAAAAATAGTCAGTACCATGGCTGAAGAATCACGTAAAGCAGGAGTGCAAATTGTGACAGGTGATACCAAGGTTGTTAATAAGGGAAAATGTGATAAACTATTTATTAATACTGCCGGCGTGGGCTATTTGCCCCGGAAAAACCATTCAATAAGCACCGGGCAGAAAATAAAACCCGGTGATAAAATAATTGTTAATGGTAGTGTTGGAGATCATGGTGTCGCTATTCTTTCTGCACGCGAAAATATGAGTTTTAGTGTGAGTCTGAAATCTGATTGTGCCTCTCTTAACAAAATGATACAATCAGTTCTGAGTATCTCATCCGGTATACATTTTATGCGTGATGCTACAAGGGGCGGACTTGCAACGGTTTTGTGCGAACTCTCTGAAACAAGGGGGTTTGGTATTGAGGCTGACGAAGAGAATATACCGGTGTTAAGCAGTGTGCAAAGTGCTTGTGAGATTTTCGGATATGACCCTCTTTATATGGCAAATGAGGGGAAAGTAATTATGGTAATCGACTCATTGGATGTGGATAAGGTACTTGATAAATTGCAGCATAACACTTTCGGTAAGAAAGCTTCTGTTATCGGGGAAATAACTGAAAAACACCCGGGCAAGGTAATACTGAAAACAGCTATTGGAGGCACCAGGATAGTTGATATGCTGACGGGAGAGCAGCTTCCAAGGATTTGTTAGAAAAAAACTTAATGTTCAAAATACTGGTTACTGAACCTTGAACTCTTTTCTCTTCCTTACTCAACTACTCACCTTACTCAACTACTCACCTTACTCAACTACTCACCTTACTCAACTACTCACCTTTCTTTAGAAGTAACCAAATTCATTATACATTTTGCGCAATGCATCTGAAACATCCTGGAAGGAAATAAAGTGTTTGTTGCATCCAACCTTTGAACAGATATGAACTTTCCCGCCTTTTTCCAGTGCAAACGGGATCATAGGAGAACCGCATTCTTCGCATTTATTAGAACTTGTAAGTTCCTTGTTACAGTGCGGACAAAAAAACTTAATTGGCTCGTCTTTTGGGAGTTCAATGCTGCTTTTATGGTCAAAACAGCCATAATATGAACATAATCTGAACCTTCCTTTTTTGCCATTTGCTTCAATATCTACCTTGATGCTGGGTTTGCCATTGATCTGATCGTATGGATCCATAAAAGACTTCTTGCAGTAAGGACATTTAGTTCTGAGTGCAATTAGATTTTTCATTTTACCTCCATAATTTAGTGATAGAAAATATATTTGATTTTACGAAAAATAAATTAATAAACCAAATGCCGGGTGCAGAAAGCGATGAGCAAGGCGCGAAAAAGAAAAGTTAGGTGTAAGCATTGTTGATTCAAGATGCAGGATTAGGTTATTAGTAAAAAGTATTATTTTTACACACTGATTTTTTGTAATTGTGATTTACTGAAAAGAGATGATATGCATGAATTATCGATAGCGGTTAATATAGTAGAAATGATAGAGGACAATGCTGAGAAGGAAAAGGCACTTAATGTGGATATATTTGAAATAGATGTAGGGACCTTATCAGGAGTAGTAATTGATGCACTTGAGTTTGCTCTTGAAGAAGCAGTGAAAGATTCCGTTTGCTCAAAAGCAGTATGGAAGATAAATAAAATAGAGGCTAAAGCTAAGTGCAGGAGATGTGGTCATATTTATAGTGTGGATGATTATTTTTCTCCATGCCCAAAATGTAGAGAGTTTGGTAAAGAAATTCTTCAGGGGAAAGAGATACAACTGAAATCAATTACAATCGAATAAATCATAAGCAAAGCCTGCTTCATAATTATTTTTAATAAATTCGCGAAATAATTTTAGTTAGTTTTGTTACAAGTTTGTGTTGACTCTAAAAAGCGAAAAATATGTGTGATAATTGCGGATGCGGACAACCAGGAGAAAATGTTACTTTTAGAAAACCAGGTGAAAATAAAGAACATACTCATTCCCATGGGGGAGTAACCCATAGCCATACACATGGAGATCATGACCATGATCATTCCGGGAGTCGTGAAATTGTTATTGAACAGAATATTCTTCAGAAGAATGATCTGCTGGCTGAGCGGAACAGGGGATATTTCGAAGCAAAAAAAATTTTTGCTGTGAACCTGGTTAGTTCTCCAGGTTCCGGCAAGACCAGTCTTCTTGAGAAAACTATCAGGATATTGAAAGATAAATGTTCTTTCTATATAATTGAGGGTGATCAGCAAACCATGCTTGATGCTAATCGTATCGAAAAGGCCGGAGCTCCTGTTATACAGATTAATACCGGGGCTGGTTGTCATCTTGATGCCGATATGATAAACAAAGCGGTAAAGTCCCTTGAGGTAAAAGATAATTCTATTCTTCTGATAGAGAACGTTGGAAATCTGGTGTGTCCTGCCATGTTTGACCTTGGTGAATCTCAGAGGGTTGTGATTGTTAGCGTTACTGAAGGAGAGGACAAACCTATTAAGTATCCCGATATGTTTCAGTCATCAGATATCTGTGTAATTAATAAAACAGATCTGTTGCCGTATGTTGATTTTGATGTTGAAAAATTCAAGGAGTATGCCTGCCAGGTGAATCCCGATCTGAAATTTTTTGAACTTTCAGCAAAAACAGAAGAGGGAATGGAGCAGTGGAACCGGTGGCTTCAGGAGAGAGACTGACAGGTCAGATATTTTTCTTTTTCAATTGTATGTGATAAAAAATAGCCTCCAGTTCATTCCCGAGATTAATATTGTTAATTTGAACATCTTCAGGAGCTTTTAATACAAGGCTGCTGAAATTCAGTATCCCTTTGATCCCTGCTTTAACAATCATATTACATATTTCCTGTGCTGCAATATCAGGGACTGCGATAATTCCGATTTTAATTCCGTTTTTCTTAATAATCTCCGGGGCTTTCTCGGGGGGAAAAACAGGAACTGTAGTTTTCCTTTTATGTTTTGACGGATCAATGTCAATAATAGCTTTAATATAAAACATGCTCCTTGAGAAACCCTTGTATTTTATTAGAGACTGTCCTAAATTACCATATCCTATAAGTAATATGTTTTGAGGCGAAGTTTTATTAAAAATTTTATTTATGGCGGTAATTAATTTTTCAATATTATAGCCAGCTTTTTTATTTCCTCGTATATTAAATTTTGAAAAATCTTTCCTGATTTGCTCTGCACTAACACCTATATGCATTCCGAGATTATATGAATAGATAGTTTCAAATCCCAGTTCCTGGAACTTTGTCAGGCAACTACGGTATTGTAAAAGCCGTGTAATATTACTTCGTAAATACATTACATGTTACATTATTCACAAAATAACAAAAAAAAAATAATCTTGCCAAATGAAACCACTCTATTTTTAAAGAATAAAAATAAGGTATAAAAGAAAGAAAATCAATAAAATAGAATACGGCAGCAAATAACCGGAATATGTTATACATCATATTTGCATGCTAAGTGTTGCTAATAAATATAATATAATATACTTTTATTGTGATTAATATATCATAATGTTGCTTATTATACTTAACTGAATTTATATAATGGTAAAACAAAATTCCAGGGCAGTTATTTTTCAGGAAAGAATGAATTCCGGTCTTGAAAAACTTGAACAGTTTGCCGGTGAATTTCCTGAAGTAAAAGAGGTCTGGTTTGCCACAGACTTTTCAATGAAAGACAAAAAAAGTCTTTCAACCAGGATTAAAGAAAACGGGGTGGAAAAAATAATTGTTGCCGGGAGAAGTCCGGGAGAATTAAAATCTTTTGTATCTGCTTCTTTGGCTGATGCAGGAAAAAACCCGGAAGATCTTACCCTGGTGTCGGTAAACGGTACAATTTTGAGCGATGGAGATTTGTTATCTGTCTTTAAAGCAAAAATACTTTGTGCTGTGAAGGATGTGCATTTTGAGTTGGCTTCAGATTCTCCAGGGAATGAGGTGAATAAAAAAACTCTTGTAATTGGAGCTGGTATTGCCGGTATTCAGGCTTCGCTTGAAATTGCAAATGCGGGCATAGACGTAACTCTTATTGAAAAGACAGGTACTATTGGTGGTCACATGGCGATGTTTGATAAAACATTCCCGACACTTGATTGTGCAGCTTGTATTCTGACCCCAAAAATGGTAGAGGTCGGCCAACATCAAAACATTGAGTTGCTTACATACAGTGAGGTTCTTGATGTCTCGGGGGAGGCTGGCGATTATACTGTAAAAGTATTTAAAAAAACCAGGCGGGTTGATCTGGCTACCTGTATCGGTTGTGGCGATTGTACAGAAAAATGTCCTGTTAATGTTCCAAGTGAATTTGATGCGGGGACTACTATGCGGAAAGCAATATATATTCCTTTCCCACAGGCTGTGCCGAATAAATATATTCTTGATGGAGACAATTGTACATATGTGCAAAAAGGTAAATGTGGTGTTTGTGCAAAAGTATGCCCGGTTGAATGTATTTATCTGGATGATAAAGATGAAACCATTGAGATTAAAGTGGGTAATATTGTTGTTGCGACCGGATTCAAGACTTTTGATGCTGAAAAAGTTGAAAGGTTTGGTTATGGAAAATACCCTAATGTGCTTACTTCTCTTGAGTTTGAACGCTTGCTTAACGCTGCGGGTCCTACCGGAGGAAGCATAGTATTCAGGAGCAAGGATAAGAAGGGAAATGGGATATTCGAAGCTAATAGCGATAGTCCGGAAAGAATTGCCCTTATTCATTGTGTCGGTAGCCGTGATGAAAACTACAATACTCATTGTTCACGTGTATGTTGTATGTATTCTTTGAAAATGGCACATCTTGTTAAAGAAAAATTACCTGATGCTGATGTTAGTGAGTATTACATAGATATGCGGTCATTTGGAAAGGGATACGAGGAATTCTATGAAAGAATTAAGAAGGAAGGGATAGATATTATCAGAGGACGTACCGCCAAGGTTGAGGAAAAAAATGGCAATCTGGTACTGCGGTCTGAGGATATTGAAGGCATGAAACTGATCGAAAAAGAAGTTGATATGGTTGTGCTTTCAGTTGGACTGGAACCCGGTGAGGATTCGCAAAAACTTGCTAAATCTCTTAACATTCTAACTGATGATATAGGATGGTTCGCTGAATTAAATTCAACAAACCAAACGGTTAACACTGTAAGGGGAGGGATATTTGTCGCCGGTGTATGTCAGGGGCCAAAAGATATTCCGGATTCAGTTGCCCAGGGTTCTGCTGCTGCAGCACGGGTGATACAGAGTGTCATAAACAGCAAAGTAAAAAAAGGTCTGAGCGATCTTTCTTACAATGATATAGAAACAAAAGTTAATGAACTTATAAGTACGGAGGAATAATTATGAGTACCGTTGTTAATCCGGATCTGAATGCAAAACTTGTAAAATTTGGTAATAAGAGTGAATGGAACGAGTGTTACCATTGTGGGAATTGCACTGCTGTTTGCTCTCTTACCGAAAATGAAAATCTGTTCCCGCGGAAAGTAATCCGCCAGTTACAAATGGGTCTGAAAGATAAATTTAATAGTAATATCGATCCATGGTTGTGCTATTATTGTGGCGACTGTTCAGAAACCTGCCCGAGAGATGCTAACCCTGGTGAGATGATGATGTCTGCCCGCAGGTATCTGACCTCGGTTTATGACTGGACAGGTCTTTCCGGTCTTTTCTTTAAATCTGTTCCGGCATTGATAATTGCTTTTGTATTAGTGGCTGTTTCAATTATTGGTGTTGGTTATGCAAAACAATTCAATCTCGAGTCAATAATGGAATTCGGACATGTTTTCGAAAAAATGTTGATTTTTTCTGTTGTTGTTTTAATCTTAATACCAAATATCTTTCATATGTTTTGGTTAACAATAATAAAAGAAAAAATAAAAGCGCCTTTCTTATTATACGTCAAAGGAATTTGGGATCTGTTCCTTCATATGTTTACTCAAAAAAAATCCTTGAAATGTGAAAAGAATACATTCCGTTGGTTTGAGCATTTACTGGTTGTGTTTGGCTATATTCTCTTGCTTATCACGACAGTTTTTCTCAATTGGTTTTCAACTGAAAACACCTATATTATCTGGTTCGGATATATTGTTGGCGGATTGGTGTTTATTATCACGTTTGATTTTATACTTGAACGTGTCAAAAAGAAAAAAGAACTAAGTAAATTTTCTCACCCGAGTGATTGGTTATTTGTTATCTGGCTTTTCCTGATGGGATTTACCGCATTTATTGTACGAATTCTCATTGACACAGATCTTATCAGTAATAATTTGTGGTTATATATAGTACACTTAATTGTTATTGCTCAATGGGGTATATTAATTGTTCCATTTGGAAAGTGGACACATTTTCTTTATCGCTCGTTTGCAGTATATTTTGCAAATATTAAAAGTGCTGAACTTAACAGTTAAAAAAATAAAATTTTAAAGCAGCAAACAATGGAAGAAAAAAGAATAGGTGTATATGTCTGCTGGTGTGGTACCAACATAGCTAAAATGGTAGATGTTGAGGCAGTTGCAGCAAAAATTGCCAAACTCCCAAATGTTGTTATCGCAAAAGACTATAAGTATATGTGCTCTGATCCCGGTCAGGAAATGATCGTTAAGGATATTAAAGAGCATAAATTGAACAGGGTTGTTGTATCGGCTTGTTCACCTCGAATTCATGAACTAACTTTCCGCAAAGCTCTTGAAAATGCCGGTTTAAACCAGTATATGTTCGAGATGGCGAATATCAGGGAACAGGTTTCATGGGTACACGACAATCGTGAAGAGGCTACTATTAAGGCACTGGACCTGGTAAAAGGGGCGGTAAACAGGGTGAATTTCCATGAAGCTCTTGATAAAAGGTCGGTGGACATTAATCCTGCGACCATGGTGATCGGCGGAGGAGTTACCGGATTATCAGCAGCCCTGGAACTGGCGGATGCAGGTAATAAAGTTTACCTGGTTGAGAAAACAGGAAACCTTGGAGGCCATGTCGCTAATATTGACCTTACATTCCCGGGGCTAAACAGTGCTGCTGAAGTGCTTGAGCCTTTGATATATAAAGTGAATAACCATCCTGAAGTGGAGGTTTACCTGAATACAACAATCGATGAGGTGTTTGGTTATGTGGGGAATTTTGAATCAACAATTAAATCCGGGGGTAAAGAATATGAGTTGAAGTTTGGAAATATAATTGTTGCAACAGGTTTAACTCCCTTTGATCCCGGAAAGATCAGTTCATATAATTATGAAAAACTACCTGATGTTATAACCTCTCTTGAGCTTGAAAAGATGTTGAAGGAGGGCAATGTGGTTAAGAAAGATGGAAGTGAGCCCAAAAAGATTGCCATTATTCATTGTGTTGGAAGTAGAAATGCAGATTATCATGAATATTGCTCAAGGGTTTGCTGCCTTAGCGCATTAAAATTTTCAAATCAACTCCGGTCAGCCCTGCCTGAAACAAACTTATTCCAGATTTATGCTGATATGCGTGCATTTGGAAAGGGATGCGAAGAGTTTTATGCATCAACATCGAAGAAAGATGTTATGTTCCTGATGTACGATCAGCAGGGTGATTTACCAAGGATAAGCAAAGCAGAAGAAGATGCCGGATATGAAATGGGTATTGAATTTTATGAAAAATTATCAGGTGAAGATATCATTGTTCCGGCTGATATGGTTGTCCTGATGGTTGCAATGGAGGCTCATGAAGAAGCTAAGGAAGTTGCTCATGCTGTTGGAATAAGTCTTTGCGGTAACGAATTCTATATTGAAAGGCATCCGAAGCTGGATCCGGTTGCTACTACCACTGATGGAGTGTATATAGCAGGGACTTGCCAGGGTCCAAAGGATATTCCCGATTCGGTTTCCCAGGCAAAAGCAGCAGCAGCCAGAATATTAGCATCAATAGCCCGTGGGACAGTTGAAGTTGAGGTTACTACCGCGGTGGTAAATGAAGATGTTTGTTGTGGTTGTCAAACCTGTATTAAGGTTTGTCCTTACACTGCAATTAGTTTTGATGAGGAGAAAAATGTTTCGGTTGTAAATGAAATTTTATGTAAGGGATGCGGAACATGTGGTTCTGCTTGTCCTACAGGAGCAATCAGAGCTCGTCATTTTACCGACGAACAAATATTATCACAAATTGAAGGTCTATTTTCAAAGGAAATGCAGGAGGTATAATTATGGAATTTGAACCAAAAATCGTATCATTTTTATGTAACTGGTGTTCATATACAGGGGCTGACCTTGCAGGTACATCCAGAATGAAATATGCGTCTAACATACGTGTTGTCCGGGTTATGTGCTCCGGTAGGGTGGATCCTACTTTTGTTCTGAAATCATTTCGGGAAGGGGCAGATGGAGTATTGATCTGTGGTTGCCACCCCGGCGATTGTCATTATCACGAAGGAAATTATAAATGCCTCAGGAGGTATCATTTCCTGAAAAAGTATATGGCCCAGATGGGACTTAATCCTGACAGGCTTAAACTTGCATGGATAAGTGCCAGCGAAGGTAAAGAGTTTGCCCAGCTGGCGGATGAAATGGCTGAAACAATTAAGAGCCTGGGTCCATGCAAGGTGAAAGAGGAAATGGAAATATTTGACTAAAAAGAAATATTGTTATGTCACAAAAACCAAAAATCAAAATGGCCGTTTACTGGGGAGCTGCCTGTGGCGGATGCTGTGTGTCAGTTCTTGATGTACACGAAAAATTATTAGATGTAGTTGCTGCTGCCGATCTGGTATTCTGGCCCATTGCTTTGGATTTTAAATATAAAGATGTGGAAGCAATGGATGACGATTACATTGATCTTACCCTGTATAATGGTGCAATCAGGAACAGTGAGAATGAACATATTGCCAAACTTCTAAGAAAAAAAACCAAGATATTAGTTGCGTATGGCTCATGTGCGCATATGGGAGGGATTCCCGGTTTGGGAAACTTCTCTGACAGAAAAGGTATTTTCGACAGAGCTTATCAAACAAGTGAATCAACAGTTAATGAGGAAAAAACCAGACCGCAAACTGAAACTAAAATGCCTGAGGGAACTTTGACACTGCCCGAATTCTATAATGATGTAAAAACGCTTGATCAGGTTGTTGACGTTGATTATTATTTACCGGGATGTCCGCCTCAGACAGAAAGACTTGTGGAGGTGTTTATGGCTATTGTTACCGGGGCAGAGTTACCACCAAAAGGCTCAGTAGTTGGTGCACTCGAAAAAACATTGTGTGATGAGTGTGAAAGAGAAAAAACAGATGAAAAAGTAATTAAGGAGTTTAAAAGACCATGGGAGATTGAGGATGATGGGAAAACATGTTTCCTGGAGCAGGGAGTAATTTGTATGGGTCCGGCAACTCGTGGAGGCTGCGGTGCCAGATGTATTAAAGGGAATGCACCGTGCAGGGGATGTTACGGACCACCTTCAACTGCTACTGACCCGGGGGCAAAGATGATGTCAGCTATTGCTACTATGATCGATTCGGATGATCCTGAAGAGATTGAGAAAATTATTGATCAGGTAGTAGATCCTGCCGGTACTTTCTATCGTTTCAGCTTGCCGTCTTCAATTATTCGAAAAACAATAGTTTAATTTTATTTTATACAAATGAAACAAATAACAATAGATCCCATAACACGTCTTGAAGGACATGGGAAGATTGAAATATTCCTGAAAGATTCAGGAGAAGTTGAGAATGTTTATTTTCAGGTGCCCGAGCTAAGAGGATTTGAAAAGTTTTGTGAAGGACGCCCGGTGGAAGAATTATCGCAGATTGTTACAAAAATTTGTGGTGTATGCCCCGGATGCCATCATATGGCTGCAGGAAAAGCGGCTGATGCTGTCTATGACGTTGAGCCTCCACCAACTGCAAAGAAACTCAGGGAGCTTTTCTATATGGCACATTTTGTACATAGCCATATTGCCCATTTTTATGCTCTTGCTGCACCTGACTTTGTGGTTGGTCCTGATGCGGATCCTGCTAAACGAAATATTCTTGGTGTGATAGAAAAAGTTGGAGTGGAGATCGGGACGGAAGTTCTGAAACAGAGGAGAATTGCCCAGGAGATACAGGCTCTGTTAGGAGGTCATCAAACACATGTTGTAATGAATATTCCCGGAGGGGTTAGAAAAGGTCTTACTAAGGAAGAGCGGGATGATGTATTAAAAAAGGGAGAGGGGTTTGTTGAATTCTCGAAATTTTCACTTAAGCTGTTTAATGATGTTGTTCTTCAGAATAAGGACTATGTTGACCTTATTTTAAATGGTCCCTATTCACTGACTCTTCACTCAATGGGTTTGGTTGATGAAAATAATAAAGTCAATTTTTATGAAGGAAAAGTAAGGGTTGTTGATACTGTTGGTAAAGAGCATTGTAAATATGCTGCTGAAGATTATAGAGATTTTGTTGAAGAAAGAGTCGAGACATGGAGTTATCTTAAGTTTCCATACCTGAAAAAAATTGGATGGAAAGGATTTGTTGATGGTCAGGATTCAGGAGTTTACCATGCCACACCGCTTTCAAGACTTAATGCTGCTGATGGAATGGCTACTCCTCTTGCACAGGTTGAATATGAGAAAATGTATGAGATCCTTGGTGGTAAGCCGGTTCATGCTACTCTGGCTATGCACTGGGCCCGTTTGATAGAGCTTCTTTACAGCTCTGAAAGACTTGTTGAACTTGCTTCTGATCCTGATATTACAGGGTCTGAATTAAGAACCCCTCTGACAAATATACCCGATGAAGGTGTTGGTATTGTTGAGGCACAGAGAGGGACACTTACACACCATTACTGGACAGACAATAAAGGAATAGTGAAAAAAGCCAATATCATTGTTGGTACTACAAATAATAATGCAGCTATCTGTATGTCTTTGAAAAAAGCTGCCCAGGGACTGATAAAAAAAGGAGTTGATGTTTCTGACGGGATATTGAATATGATTGAAATGGCTTTCAGAGCATACGACCCCTGCTTTTCATGTGCTACTCACCGATTGCCCGGAGAAATGCCGTTACAGGTTAATTTCAGGGATAAAGACGGGAAAATTATAAGAACTGTAAAAAGAGACTGAGCAAGTTGATAACCGGCAGAAATGATAAGTGAAAATTGCAATAAAAAATTGCTGGTATTAGGTATGGGAAGTGAAATACTGATGGATGATGGTGTGGGGTCCCGACTGGCTAACAAACTCAGAGAAGAAAACCTGCCACCTGGGTTTCATGTTGAAACATCCAATATTGGCGGATTAGAATTACTTGAAATTATTAAGGACTATGATCGATTGATCATACTCGATGGCATGAGGGGGGGGCGTAATGTTGGTGATTTGCATTTTTTCTCTCCTGAAAATTTTCTGGAAACACTTCATCTGTCAACAAAACATGATGCTTCTTTTCTAAATGCATTGAAGGTTGGAGAGTATGTGGGATACAAGTTACCTCATATTATTGAGATTGTCGGAATAGAAGTGGAAGAGGACAGATGTTTTGGTGAATGCTTTTCAGATAATCTGGAAAAGAGGATAGATTATATATATAATGAAATAAAGAAGCTGGTATTTGCTGAAAAAAATTCGTAGATTTGAGAACAATTGATTAATTTTTATAAAACAGATATTTTGCATGAGAAGGTTCAATTCTAAAGGAATGTTAGTATTTCCAAAACCCGATAAAAAAGTTGCTGTCAGGCAAAAGAAAGTTTGGGTTATTGAAGAAGTATATTGCCAGAATGGACATTCTTTGATTAACAACCGTGCTATTTTTAACAATCAAAAAGGAATCTACCTGAAAGTAAAAGGTAATAATAAGGAAGGACACATTGCCTTGAGTCCTTTCTGTGGTGACAAATCGTGGATTGCTTGTGAAGTTGAGCTTGAAAATGGTGAAATATTGGAATTCTTTTGTCCTGAATGTGGTGTGAAATTGCCGATTTACAGACGATGTGCCTGTGGTGCTTATTTATTTACCATGTTTACAGATAAGAATGCGGACTTTAGAAATTGCATAGGCATTTGTAGCAGGGTTGGATGCCAGGTATCAGAAATAATTCAAGCCGATGAATTGCGCTGTAACTCCTGTCTCGATGCAAAAAAATAATTTTTTTTAACCCGTAACCCCTAACTGCATCACTACATCACCTCATGTCCCTATTACATTTTAACTGTTCAAAAGAAACCTGGGCAAAAGTCATTAGGTTAAACAATATTTATTTTACCTTTAAGCATTTGTAAATAACTTCTTATGAATAACCTGCCGGGTAAAACTATTGAAAGATTAAGTGCATATCGTCGTGTATTATTAAACTATTTAACAAAAAACAGAGATCATATTTTCTCACACGATTTGGCTAAACTTTTGTATATTACTGCAGTTCAGGTTAGAAGAGATGTTATGTTGATAGGATATGCAGGGATGCATAAAAACGGTTATAATGTAAAAGAGCTGATTGCCGGAATCGGAGAGGTTTTGGATTCGAAGGAAGGACAGAAAGTAGCAGTTGTTGGATTTGGTCATCTGGGTAAAGCTATTACAGGTTATTTTGCAGGGAAAAGATCAAAATTGGATGTTGCAGCTTCATTTGATACCAACCATCAAAAGGTTGGTGCAAAAGTGAAAGGGGTGAAATGTTTTCATTTTAACCATTTAAAAACAATCACAAAAAATAAAAAAATATCAATTGCCATATTAACAGTCCCGCCAAATGTAGCCCAGGATGTAACAAACAAACTTGTGGAAGCAGGAATAAAAGGTATTCTAAATTTCACAACCGTACCACTCAATGTTCCGCCTGGTGTTTATCTTGAAGAACATGATATGATAACCTCTGTTGAGAAAGTAGCTTTTTATGTAAAAAAGAAAAATAAAGCGGAAAAGTAAAATAACAAATCAGCCGGCAGCCAACAGTCACCAATAAGTAAATAACTTAAATTATTTTATCATTCACTCATTTCTTTTCTTTCTTACTCACCTACTCCCCTTACTAAACTCTTCATTATTCACTTTTGACTTTTGACTTTTTACTTAATACTACCCTGGTTGCTGAAAAACTAACTGGTCCCTCAGGGGAAGCTGCAGTACCTGTAAATACATTATCTTTAACCGATCCTCTTATCGGAACCTGTTCATATTCAACAGTTATCTCAAGTGTTATACCCCCGTCATTAATTTCAATATTCTGAAAATTAATAACATATTCGGTTTCTGAAAACTTAAGATAACCTGTTAGTTTATTCTCCTTAATTTCAAAGGTCATAGTTCCTGCCTGGTATCCAAATGGAGCTTGTTCAGCTGTGAATTCCCATGTGCCTACATAAGTTTTCATAGGATCTTTGGCATGAAGCAACCCGGGCTGAAGGGTCCATAATAAGAAAAGAGTAAGAAATGAGATGGTAAATCGTTTCATAGTCCTGATAGTATTAAAATGTAAAACAAAAATAAATAGGTTCTGCAAGATAATAATTTATTGATTGGTAGCTCTTCAGAGTTTGAAGTTTGGAATGCAAAAATGATTAAATGCGTGAATGATATAATGTTTATGCTATTGCTTTTTTGCTGACTGCCGACTGAAGACCGCAGACTAAAGACTGCCGGCTGAAGACTGAATAAAATGTTATTAAACAATCTTAATACATGTTAAAATTTGGTATTTTTGAAAAAAACAATTATTTATGATCAATCAGCAATTGGTTAATCCACGCAGTATTGTAATTGTCGGTGGCTCTGAAGATCTATCCAAACCGGGGGGAAAGTTGTTGAAGAATATACTGGATGGCGGATATGAGGGTGATTTATATGTTTCAAATCCTAAAGCAGATAAGATACAGGGAATAAGGTCGTATAAGAATCCGGATGATCTTCCTGAAACAGACCTTGCAATATTAGCTATTGCAGCGAAATATTGCCCGGGAACAATTGAATACCTGGCTAAAAATAAAAATACAAGGGCATTTATTGTACTCTCTGCCGGATTTAGCGAAGAGAACGAAGAAGGTGCCATTTTAGAAAAACAGATGGTAGGTGCTGTAAACCAAGTGAATGGATGTCTGATTGGTCCAAATTGTGTAGGTTTTCTTAATCAGAATTACAATGGAGTATTTACTACTCCAATCCCAAAGCTGGATCCGGCCGGATGTGATTTTATTTCCGGATCGGGCGCAACAGCTGTATTTATTATGGAGGCAGGAATACCTAATGGTTTAACTTTTTCCAGTGTATATTCAGTAGGCAACAGTGCCCAGCTTGGTGTTGAGGATGTATTAAAATATATGGATGAGAGTTTCGATCCGGAAACCACACCCAGGGTAAAATTATTATATATTGAAAGCATTAATAAGCCACAGATGTTACTCAAACATGCCTCTTCACTTATCAGGAAGGGATGTAAGATAGCTGCAATAAAAGCCGGAAGTTCTGATGCCGGTAGCCGTGCTGCATCATCTCATACGGGTGCATTGGCCGGTTCGGATACTGCTGCAGATGCTTTGTTTAGAAAAGCCGGAATTGTCAGGTGCCATAGCCGGGAGGAACTCACAGTTGTTGCCTCTGTATTTATGCATAAAAAATTGCATGGGAAAAACATTGCTGTTATAACACATGCAGGCGGACCGGCTGTTATGCTTACAGATACTCTCTCGGATGGGGAAATGAGCGTTCCTGAAATTAAGGGAGGAAAGGC
This sequence comes from Bacteroidales bacterium, assembly GCA_021163295.1. GTDB lineage: Bacteria > Bacteroidota > Bacteroidia > Bacteroidales > VadinHA17 > JADFUQ01. The sequence goes on along the minus strand of JAGGXD010000142.1, from coordinate 37,971 downwards.
TGATGATTTACTTAATAAATTGCATGCCGGTTCCTCTGTGGCAAACCCGATAGATTTTCTCGCAACCGGTAATGCTGAACAACTCGGATTAATTATTGATGCTGTTGAGAACGATTTTAACCATATTGATGGAATGGTAGTTATTTTTGGCAGTCCGGGATTATTGCCTGTATATGATGTGTATGAAGTGCTTCATCGGAAAATGGAAACATGTAAAAAACCGATTTTTCCGGTATTGCCTTCAATAATCAACGTGAAGGATGAAATAAAATTTTTCTTGTCGAAAGGACGGATCAATTTTCCTGACGAAGTAGCATTGGGAAGAGCATTATCCAAAGTGTATTTTATTCCTGAACCGGTAGCGGAAGCAGAGAACTTTCCTGCTATGGAGCAGAAAAGGATCAGGGAAATTATTAATAATGCAGAAAATGGTTACCTGGTACCTGAAAAAGTTCAGCAATTGCTGGATGCTGCCGGAATCCCACGTGTGCAGGAAGAGGTAGTTACTACTGAAGTGGAAGCTGAAAAAGTTTCTGAAAGATTGGGTTATCCATTGGTAATGAAGGTTGTTGGTCCTTTACATAAATCGGATGTCGGAGGAGTAGCTCTGAATGTGAAAGGTGATGAAGAGATTCGAAGGACATTTAAGTTAATGATGAAGATTAAAGGGGCGAAAGCAGTTTTATTACAGCCTATGCTCGCAGGGATTGAATTATTTGTTGGTGCCAAAAAGGAAGATAAGTTCGGTCACCTGGTTATGTGCGGACTGGGAGGTATTTTTATTGAAGTTTTGAAAGATGTTCAATCCGGTCTTGCTCCATTATGTTTTGAAGAGGCAAAGAAAATGGTTAGAAATTTAAAAGGATATGGAATTATTAAGGGAGCGAGGAAACAAAAAGGAGTTGACGAAAAAAAATTTATTGAATTAATTATCCGGGTGGCAAAACTAGTGGATATAGCACCTGAAATAAGTGAGATGGATCTGAACCCCGTGCTGGGAACACCGAAAAAAATCGTTGCTATTGATGCACGGATTTGTGTAAAAAAGTAACTATAAAGAATTTTGAAAAATGAAAAAAAATACACCAATTGACAAAACAATTGTTTCAAGGTTAATAAAAGAGAGTGGTTTACCGGATATTGGAAGTGCGACAATCCGTGAGATTGTCAGGTTGGTAAACCGGATTGAGGAAGCAACAGGTGAACAGTTTATCAGAATGGAGATGGGAGTGCCAGGTTTGGAGCCAGTTCCTGCAGGTGTTGCCGCAGAGATAGAGGCTCTTAAAAAAGGTGTGGCTTCAAAATATCCTATGATCGAAGGAGTGAAAGAACTTAAAGAAGAAATTTCCAGGTTCGTAAAATTATTTATAAATATTGATGTAAGATCTGAGGGATGTATTCCAACGGTTGGAACAATGATGGGAGGGATGGCTGCTTTTATGGTGGCTAACAGGAATGATCAAACCCGTGAGGGAACTCTGTTTATCGATCCCGGGTTTCCGGTTCAGAAACAACAGATAAGGGTATTGGGACATGATTATCGCTCGTTTGATGTTTACAATTTCAGGGGAAAAAAATTGAGAAAAAAGCTTGAGTCATACCTGAAAACGGGTAAGGTTTCAACTATTATGTATTCTAATCCAAATAATCCTACCTGGATATGTTTTACTGAAGAAGAATTACAAATTATCGGAGAAATGGCTAATAAGTATGATGCTATTGTAGTGGAAGACCTGGCATATTTTGCTATGGATTTCAGACAGGATATGTCAAAACCCGGCATTCCTCCGTTTCAACCGACAGTGGCTAATTACACTGATAATTATCTTTTACTTATTTCAAGCTCTAAAGTATTTAGTTATGCAGGACAGAGAATTGGGATGATGGTTATTTCTGATCAACTGTTTAACCGGAGATATCCTGATCTGAAACGCTACCATAAAACCGATCAGTTTGGTTATTCGATGATATATGGAGCTTTGTATGCGCTTTCAGCCGGAGTATCACATTCGGCACAATGGGGACTAAGGGCTATCTTGAAAGAAGCAAATGAAGGCAGATTCAATTTTGTTGAGGGCGTCAAGGAGTATGCTGTGAGAGCCGGAATAATGAAAAAGATGTTTACTGATAGTGGGTTTGAAATTGTATACGACACTGATGTAGATAAACCTTTGGCAGACGGATTCTATTTCACATTTTCATATCCGGGTTTTACCGGAGCAGAATTGCTGGAAGAATTACTTTATTATGGTATTAGTGCAATATCACTCGAGATTACAGGTAGTGACAGGATTGAGGGTGTAAGAGCATGCGTGTCTCAGACAGGTAGTGACCGTTATAGTGATCTTGAGTACAGGCTCAAACGATTTCATCAGGACCACCCAGTATCCAGCACCTAGTACCCAGCTTCGTCCACCGTAGTGGTAACGAAGGTGGATAACCAGAATAGCCGATCTGTTTTTTAACAGCAGAATGAATGATGATTATCATATGGTGTTTTTAAGGTTATTTTTATCTTTGAGGCCTTACAAAAAAAACATAATCATAAAATGGCAAAAATAAAAGGTGCAATTGTAGTTGATATTGACAGATGTAAAGGGTGTGAACTTTGCATTGAGGCATGTCCGACTGAAGTTATTTCCCTTTCCGGTAACGTAAATGATAAAGGTTATCATTATGCCTATATGGCGAATCCGGATGCATGCACCGGATGTACTAATTGTGCCATTGTATGTCCTGACGGCGTAATTACTGTTTACAGAAAAAAAATATAGAATTATTTAATCATTAAATATTCCTTAAAGAATGGAAGAATTTGTTTTAATGAAAGGAAATGAGGCGATAGCTGAAGCAGCTATTCGTGCGGGAACTGACGGTTATTTTGGGTATCCTATTACTCCACAATCTGAGGTAATTGAATATCTTGCTGCTGCCAAACCCCAGGAAAGAACAGGAATGGTATTACTTCAGGCTGAAAGTGAGGTTGCTTCAATTAATATGCTATATGGAGGTGCAGGTGCCGGTAAAAAAGTTATGACATCCTCATCCAGCCCGGGAATAAGTCTGATGCAGGAGGGGATAAGCTATATAGCAGGGTCTGAATTACCCTGTCTTATTGTGAATGTGGTTCGTGGCGGACCCGGATTGGGTACTATTCAGCCATCTCAATCGGATTATTTCCAATCGACAAAAGGAGGGGGGCATGGAGATTATAATCTGATAGTTCTGGCTCCTGCTTCAGTTCAGGAAATGGCCGATTTTGTTAGTCTTGGGTATGACCTGGCTTTTAAATACCGGAATCCGGTTATGATCCTATCCGATGGTGCTATTGGACAAATGATGGAAAAGGTAAAATTCAAACCACAACAACCAAGAAATAAAAAGTCGCCCGACTGGGCTACCACAGGAAAAACACCAGACAGGGAAAGAAATATAATTACATCATTGGACCTGGATCCTGCCAGACAGGAAAGGTTTAATAATAAATTGCAAGCTAAATACAAGGAAATCTGCAAGAAGGAAGTGAGATATGAAAAGATACAGTGTGATGATGCTGAATATCTTTTTGTCGCTTATGGAACAAGTTCACGAATATGCCAGAAATCAATGCAGATGGCAAGAGAAGAAGGAATTAAGATTGGTTTATTCAGACCTATAACTTTATGGCCATTTCCATATAATGAGATCAGGGAGATGGCAGGGCAAGTGAAGGGAATGCTTTCTGTAGAGATGAGTGCAGGACAGATGGTTGAAGATGTCAGGCTTGCAGTAGAGGGAAAAGTTAAAGTGAATCATTATGGCAGGATGGGAGGTATTATTCCTACTCCTGATGAAATTGTTGAAGCGTTGAAACAAAAAATTATTGGAGGATAGATACATGGCTGAAAATTCTATTACAACAAAGGAATTGATCAAAGAAGAAAACCTGGTTTATCAAAAAACCAGATTGCTTACTAATGATGAGTTGCACTACTGTCCCGGTTGCGGTCATGGTACAACACACAGACTTATTGCTGAGATTATTGAAGAGATGGATATACAGTCTGAAACTATTGGTGTTGCTCCTGTGGGATGTTCTGTGCTAATGTATAACTATATGGACGTTGATATGCAAGAGGCTGCACATGGTCGCGCCCCTGCTGTTGCAACAGCCATTAAGCGTCTCCTTCCCGAAAAAGTTGTTTTTACTTACCAGGGAGACGGGGACCTTGCCGCAATAGGTACAGCCGAAACGATACATGCCTGTAACCGTGGAGAAAATATCACGATGATTTTCATTAATAATGGAATTTACGGGATGACAGGCGGACAGATGGCACCTACAACACTTGTAGGTATGAAATCATCAACAACACCATTTGGACGGGAAGTCTCCCTGATGGGAAATCCGATTAAAATGACCGACCTTGTTGTAAATTTACCGGGTACATATTTTGTTTCAAGACAATCGGTGCATACACCCGGTAATGTAAGAAAAGCAAAAAAGGCAATAAGGAAGGCTTTTGAATATCAGGCTCTTAATAAAGGAACTTGCTTTGTTGAGATAGTTTCTAATTGTCCTTCAGGCTGGAAAATGACCCCTGTGGAATCAAATAATTGGATGGCTGATAATATGATTCCTTTTTATCCCCTGGGGGATATGAAAGTTCCTGAAGAATAGGTTTAATCATTAATAAAAAAATATAAATCATGACTGAAGAGATCATCATTGCAGGTTTTGGCGGACAGGGCGTTTTATCGATGGGTAAGATACTCTGTTATTCTGGTGTAATGGAAGGACAGGAAGTGAGTTGGATGCCTTCATACGGACCCGAAATGAGAGGTGGGACTGCTAATGTTACGGTAATTCTGAGCGATGAAAGAATAAGCTCTCCCATCATAAATTCATTCGATACAGCTATTATTCTTAACCAGCAATCAATGGATAAATTTGAGTCTGCTGTTAAACCGGGTGGCTTACTTATATATGACGGAAACGGGATAACACGACACCCCGAAAGGAAAGATATAAATATATACAGAATTGATGCCGCCGAGGAGGCAACAAAGATGGGATCCACTAAAACTTTTAATATGATTGTTCTGGGTGGTTACCTTAAAGTTAAGAAGCTTTTTAAACTAGAAAGTGTAATAAAAGGTCTCAAAAAGTCACTACCTGAAAGATACCACCACATGATTCCTGTTAATGAAAAAGCTATTCACCGTGGAATGGAAATTATTAAAGAGGTGGCAACTGTTAGTTAACTATCTAACAACCATCTTCTTCACAACAACACCCTCCTTATGCATTAACCTGAAATAATATAAACCAGGAGGCAAATAATCGAGTTCAAATTCTTTGCTGAATCTGTAACCCGCTTCTATCTTTTCTGATAAAATAACCTGTCCCTGGAGATTGATAAGTTGCAGTTTCAAATCAATATCCCTTTCGCCGTTATATACCAGTGTGAAGGTGCCTTCATTCGGATTTGGATAAATCTGAATATCTGACAGTCCTGTTTCAAGAGGATCAATTCCGGTAGGATCATCATAAATATTTATATCATCAATTGCAACTCCTTCATTTTCATAATCGTTGTTAGATGCAAAACCGATCCGGAATGTAACGTTGGCAGACTGATAATCAAAGCCGGTAAGCGCATGATCAACAGTTACCCATCCGTCACTCCCATAACCCCATTCATCATCACCCGACCAGCCGGCTGAATTATTCAGGTCAAACCCGAATCCTTTTTCAATCGAATACAAATACGAACTATTGTACCAGCTATCATCACCTTCGTTTATACCTAATGTTTTCCAAGCACCTGTGCCTTCCTTATACTGAAGGTTTGCTCCGTCATAGAATCCTTCTGCATACCACCATATACTAAATTCAATTTTCGGGAAATCCAGAGATGAAAGGTCAAATTGCGGACTTGTAACATAAGAAACCTCATCAGGGTTATAATCACCGGTAAGATCTGTAACCCATGCATAACTGCCTGACGCTGCTGAGTTTATTGTTTGTGCTGCAGAGGGGATTCCATGTTCCCATGAAGAATTAGTGCCTCCGGTATACCAGTCTCCATCACCGGTCTCAAAATCTTCCTGGTAGGGGAACGAAGAAATAATTACAGGTGTGGATGTAGCAATGGTTACAGTTATAACCCAGTCCTGCTGAGTATCATCTTCCGCCGTTACAGTATAAGTTACAGGATTCGTAAAATTATTTGATGTAACACCACTTACTTGTGCCGTGCCGCTAATTTCAATAGTTGCCAGATTTGAGATTGTAAAAGAAGCAACAAGATTGCTTAAGTTTGTTCCATTTCCCACTTCTATATCAACCGTATAATTTACTGCATCAATAGTTGCACCACCTGTTTGCTCAGGGAAACTAAAAGAGAGTATGTCATTCTCACTGCTTAGAGCTAACGCTACCGTAACTGTTACCACCCAATCCTGGGTTGAGCCATCCTCTGCAGTGACTGTATATGTAACAGGAGAGCTGAAATTATTAGATGTAACACCACTTACCTGTGATGTAGTACTCACAGTTATATTTGCCAGAGCGGAAATAGTAAAGGTTGCTGTTAAAGCGGAAACATCAGTACCATAAACAACTTCTATGTCAACAGTATGATTTACATCATTGATAGTTGCAGTACCGGTCTGTTCAGCAAAACTAAAAGAGAGTATGTCATTCTCACTGCTTAGAGCTAACGTTACCGTAACTGTTACCACCCAATCCTGGGTTGAGCCATCCTCTGCAGTGACTGTATATGTAACAGGAGAGCTGAAATTATTAGATGTAACACCACTTACCTGTGATGTAGTACTAATGGTGATATTTGCCAGAGCGGAAATAGTAAAGGTTGCAACCAGGGCTGTAACATCAGTGCCAAGTGCCACTTCAATATCCAATGTATGATTTACTGCATTGATAGTTGCAGGACCGGTTTGTTCAGCGAAACTATATGTTAGTATATCTTTTTCATTGCTTGTTCCGGTAACTTCTATATTATCAATTGCGATATCGCTTCGAAAAGCATCACCTGTAATACCCCTGAACCGTAGTTTAACAATACCTCCGTATGGTACTAAATTAACACTATCCTGAACCCATTGGTTACCCTGATCGCCTGAGATAATTACTACATCATTTATCCATGCCCCTCCACTGTAAATATCAAGAGACAATGTGCCCATATCGCTTCCAAACATATGATAATAAAACTTCAGTTTGGGATTTGACAAACCGCTTATATCAAAACAGGGACTGATTATTGAAGACTGCACAAGGAAATTACCACTTGCTTCAAGGTACAGATAATTTCCACCTCCGGATTGATCTGTTTCAGGTCCGGTTTCCACAGATGGAGTGGTTCCCGAGGAAACCATCCAGTCCAGGTTATTGGTTGATTCATTAAACCAGCCATAATCAAAACTTGTTGAATTAACAGCATAAGAATCAAAATTTTCTATAAATGGATATGTTGAAATATTTTCGAAATCCATTAAAACAACAGTATCAGTTGATACAGTATTAACTCCGTCAGTAACATTTATTGGATAGGTGCCTGGAGATAAGCTGGTAAAAGCACTATCAGACTGATAAGTAGATCCACCATCAATGGAATATTGCAGGGGTGGGTTTTCAGCTAAAGCGTAAATTGTAATAGTTCCATCATCAGTCCCGTTACATGTACTGTAATTATATTCAATTTTATATATTTCAATATTAACCGGTTCCTTCTTAGAGAGTCCGTTGTAGGCAGGAAACCATATATTACCGTTGCTGTCCTTAAAAATATCTCCCCAAAAATATATGCTTCCACTATTAGAACTTCTCGTTGCCAGTCCGTTTTCTTCATTATAGATTATCCAGTTTGTTCCGTCATATTTCACAGCCCCCCTGCCAAATGTTCCAAACCAGACATTCCCGTTACTGTCAGCCATTATTGAAAAAACACGATTATTTGGAAAATCACTGTTTGAGGTTGTATATGTTGTCCATGTTGTTCCATTTAATTTAGAAATTCCTCCACCATCTGTTCCAAACCAGATATTTCCCTGGTTATCTTCTTTTACAGCATAAATATAATCTGATCCTAAACCACTATTAACCATATCGAAAGTAGTCCACGTATCACCAGTAACATCAAATTTACTAGCCCCTGATTCTGTCCCTACCCAAATATTTCCATTACTATCCTCTGTAATGGCATTTGTATAATCACCAACCAGACCGCTATTACCCGTATTGTAAGTAGTCCATATAGTTGTACCGTCATATTTGCTGATACCATCATTCCAGGTTGCAAACCAGTAATTGCCATTGCTGTCCTTAATAACCTCTTCAACTTCATTCCCTGCAATACCGCTGTTTTCAGTTGTATAAATGGTCCATGTTGATCCGTCATACTTACATACACCACCTTCATCCTTCCATGTCCCAATCCATACGTTACCTAAATCATCTGCATATAATGTTTCAACTGCATTTGATGTTAACGGACTGTTAGCAGTATCGTAGGTTATCCATGAAGAACCATTATAAACATTAACTCCAGCATCACCAGTTCCAACCCAGATATTTCCTGAGCCATCCTCAACAACTCCTGTTGTTCCGCCGTCACCAGCCATTCCATCACAAATACTGTAGGTAGTCCACCCTTCTCTGTCGGTATAATTTCCATACACATTTATAACTTCGTTATACTGATCATTATCCGGTCCTTCATCACCTGTAAGCATAGTATTTGCAGAAAAGGAATATTCTTTATAAAATTCAGTTGTATAAAGGTTTACATTTGTACCGAATGTATGGGTTAATGTATCACCCGGGTCAATAATACTCGTTACCGTTTCTGTAATTACAGTTCCATTATCAATCTGGTAAGAAACATCAAAATTTGATATAGGATCAATACCAAAGTTTGTTATCAAGACGGTTATTGGTTCACTATTCGTTAATCCACATCCTGGGTTTGGTATTATCAGATCAACAATCCCTGCGTTTAAATGAAGGTCACAATGTTTAATTTCATCAATGTACCAGTCATTTCCCTCAGTTGTACCGCCGTTGTCAGGATAAACAGCCATTCTTACCAAACTATCACGTACAACCCCTGTAAAATCAAAAGTTAATTCTTCCCACGTACCCGGATTGTTATAGTGTGCCTGTCTGCTAACACGAACAGAATTATTCGAATTTTCAAATCTCAGAACTACATCTCCTTCAGTTGGAGCATTAACCATTAATTTATAGACAGGATGTCTGTCGAAGCTCCATATTTCGGTACCTGGCAGGTCGTACCACATATATTCATTGTCGTCTGTAGTGGTAATTAATTTAGCACAGGAGTCTGAAGGGTTAATTCCTGTTTTATCAGGATTTACTATAGTATCCACAATGAATGTTCCCGGGGCACTTGATTTCCATGGAGGAGTTACATCTTCCCAGTTTGAGATCATGTCACATAGTTTTACCTCAACGGTTACATTTTGTGGACGGCTGTAAAGAGTTAATTCCGTGGCAACAGAGTTGGTTATATCACAGGTATAAGTACCTGAATCGGCAAGTGTAACAGGATTGATAGTATAGGTACTATCGCTTGAAAGACTGCCAATTGATACCCCATTTTTTTTCCACTGGTATTGGCTATTAGCGCCTCCTGTGGAAACTAAAAGAGTAAAACTTGTTCCTGTATAAACAGTTGTATCAATTATTTCTCCTACACTGTCCTGGGGTGAATAGTAAAAGAAATTACTAGCAACACCTATATTGGGTTCAATATCTCTAAATGTAAGTTGATTAGTCGATGCATTAAATTCGCTTAATGTAGCAATAGGCGAAAGATCAGGCAGACCAGTAAGCTGGTTTACATTTATGGAAAAAATCTGCAAGCTCGTTAGATTAGTAATTTCAGATGGAACAGGATCTGAAAGCTGATTACTGAAAAGATACAATTGGGTCAAATTTGTCAGATTTCCAATTTCAGATGGAATAGAACCAGTAAGCTGATTAGAAGATAAGGATAAATAAATTAAATTAATAAGATTTCCAATTTCTGTTGGAATTGAGCCTGTAAGTTGATTAGAATTAAGTGCCAAATATGTTAAATTCGTAAGATTCCCAATTTCAGGTGGAATAGAACCAGTAAACTGATTAGAAGCAAGTATTAAATTTGCTAAATTCGATAGATTAGTTATTTCATGTGGAATAGAACCTGTAAGTTGATTAGCCTTGAGATCTAAATGTTCCAAATTTGTAAGATTTCCAATTTCTGGTGGAATGGTACCAGAAATCTGATTCCAAAAAAGAGTTAAATTTGATAAATTTGTCATATTCCAAATTTCAGCAGGTATTGTTCCAACTAAATTATTATTTACCAAACTAATTTCAGTAACCCGGTCACCGGAAACAGTTATCCCATTCCATGTAGAAACAGGTCCGGTAAGCCATTCTGATTTATTTGTCCAGTTTGCCCCATCAGTACTGTCGTATAGTGCAACCAGGGCGAGGGAGTCTGTGTATAAAGTGTATGTTTTAACACACCGGACAGAAGAACCGAGATTCATAAAGTAGCTGCCGTACCTGTAAATACTGCTGGCAGCGTAGCTTACTGCCCGATTCCATGCGTACGCCGACGAAGCCTCTGTAGATGACCACCAGCCACCGAAGCTCACAATGCCATTAAAATCACCATCGTAGTTACGGTAGCCGCCTGGAAGGGCTTTGAAACCACTTTCGTTGGTAGCACCTGTATTTGGGCTAATCCAGTGAGTTGTACCGATTTCTTTAAGCTTGCCTCCTTCATCTGTTCCGCGCCAACCTGAATTATCAACATCATTCTGGATCATGCCCAGGTACATTTCTAGTTCTTTCCACGCAGTATCACTTGGTAGATGCCAACCATTGGGACATACACCCTGTACACCGCTGGGGTTATTATTGCTGCTTGTTGCACCATTCATCGCTGCTGCCCATGTATATAAAGCGCCGTATGTATCTGCATATGTTACAGAATCGTCATAATACCAGAAATAGTATTTTGTGGTATAATCTCCTGTTATGTTGCCTACTCCTGTACCGTCAACTAGTGGAGTGCCATTGGCATAGTGAGTGGCATTCAGATTTTCCGCCATCCATATTTGATCTCCAATAGTAATGGCTTTGTATACCTGTGCATCCCTGTCATCAACAAAAGTATCATAAACCCTGATACTGTCTGTTGCTGTGCTGTCTCTGGCATCGGTTACTGTAACGAAATATACTCCTGCAGATAAACCTGAAATATCTTCGGTAGTTTCACTGGTTGACCAGGAGTATGTATAAGGTGACAGTCCCCCGGAAACTGTAAGATCAATTGAGCCATCTGTTCCCTTAATTGATGTTATATCGGTGCCAATTAATGATATTGCCAATGTATCTATATCCATAACACATCGGACAGAAATTCCACCCGCCTTATAGCTATCGTACCTGGCTACCCTGATGTAAGTGAAGAGCAGATAACGGTACCAGGCAAGATCGGTATCAATCTCTGTGGTACTCCACCAACGACCGTTTAATAAAATGTCATGGAAATCACCTATGATGTCACGGTAGCCACCCGGAAGAGCTGTAAAGCCACTTTCGTTGGTAGCGCCCGTATTTGGGCTATTCCAATGTGTCGTACCTGCCTCTTTTAATTTTCCACCTTCATCTGTTCCGCGCCAACCTGTAGAATCTGTGCTTGTTTGGCTCATGCCAAGATACATTTCCAGTTCTTTCCATTCAGAATCGCTTGGCATGTGCCAGTTATCGGGACATACACCCTGTACACCACTGGGGTTATTATTGCTGCTTGCTGCACCATTCATTACTGCTGCCCATGTATATAAAGCGCCGTACGTATCTGCATATGTTACAGAATCATCATTATACCAGAAATGATATTTTGTGGTATAATCACCGGTAATGTCACCTGCTCCTGTACCCCAAACCAATGGAGTGCCATCGGCATAGTGAGTTGATTTCAGGTTTTCTGCCATCCATATCTGGTTACCGATCAATACTGTCTGGTAAGTGTTCCCGTCGAAATCAGTAACGGTGTTTTGAGCTTTTAAAAAACCTGTCAGGACACAAAATGTAAAAAGTGCCAGTATAATTTTTTTCATTTGGTAAGAAATTTACTGTTTGAGATTACTTTGTGTAAACAAAACTTGGTAAGATAATAAAAGTGAGGGAAATATTCAAATCCATCCTCGTAGTCCGACTCAAGTTCGGGCTACGACAATTTCTTGCTGAAGTCGGGACACGATAAGTTTTATATTAAAAGATTTTTTTTATATTTTTATGGGTGATTTTCAAAGTTTTGTGTACTTTAGTCAGATTGTGTAGTTGATGTTTTTGTTTCACTTTTCAGTAAATGTCTGTAAAGTATTTGTTTTTTGTTAACAATGAGTCAAAAAAAATGAACAGAAGAAAACAATATTTTAGAGTTCTTATTGCATTTTGTAGCTTATTAATTCTGATATTTTTTAATACATGTAAGAAAATTGATCTTACCAGGGAAATCTTAGTTCAGACCGATTCACATTCAATAGGAACCGGAATGGTTCAGCTTAATGGAACTATCATTGATGCCGGGGAAGGCATTAATGATTACGGATTTTATATTTCTGAATCATACAATCCACAGAGCGGAGGAAAAAAAAGATCGATGGGTTCAAGTTTAACAACAGGATCATTCAGTTATGACGAAACAGAACTGCAGGGAGGAAAAACCTATTATTATCAGGCTTATGCAGAAGGTGCTAATGAAGTTAAATATGGTGATGTAAAAAATATTAGCACAGCAGATCTATCATTATCTACACAGGTACCAACCATACTGAGCAAAACCTCTGCAACTCTTAACGGGAACATCGACAATCTTGGTTTTGAGGCTGTTACTGAATATGGTTTTTACTGGTCACTTACTGAGAATCCACAGGGGGTAAATAAAGAACTAGTGGGTTCTGACGGGAGTACAGGTGCATTTTCAAAAACCATTTCCGGATTGACCTTTTATACGGATTATTACTATGTTGCTTATGCAACAAATAATACCGGGATAAAATATGGTAGTATCCAAAGGTTCAAAATTGAAAATGTATGGACAAGGATTGGAGATTTTGGAGGTAGTGCAAGATATAGTGCTGTGGCTTTTTCACTGAATGAATTTGGATATATTGCAGGTGGTCGTGATGCAGGAGAGGTAAATGATTTTTACCGGTTCTCTCCTGATCCGGAAAACTGGACTTCTTTATCTTCAGGAAGTTCTCCGGTAAATGGTATAGCTTTTACAATAGGGAATAAAGCTTATATCATGGATTGGAATACTTTATATGAATTTAATCCTCTTCAGGGAACGTGGGTAGCCAAAACCACCTTTCCGGGAATCGGTAGAAATGGTTTCTTTGCATTTGGTGTTGGCAACAGAGGATATGTTGGTTGTGGGAGCTATTGGAATGGTAGCCAGGATGTTTATTTAAATGATTTCTGGGAATTTGATCCGTTGGATGATAGTACAAATGGCACTGATATAAATGGAGATCCAATGGGAAGCTGGACACAAAAAGTTGATTTCCAGGGTACAGCCATATCATGGGCAGAAGGATTCTCCATTGCAGGTTACGGTTATGTTTGCAGTGGATATAACGATGGTGAATTAATCGATTTCTGGCAATATGACCCGTTTTCAACTGATAATGGTTTTGATACTAATGATAATCCAATGGGTGTTTGGTCTCAAAAAACAGATTATCCCGGACCTCCCGGTACCGAAATGGTTAGCTTTATTATTCGCAATAAGGCTTATATCTTTAATTTTGAATTCTGGCAGTACAATCCTGTAACAGAAAACTGGAAACAATTGGCGGATTTTCCGGGTCAGTCCCGTTGGGCACCGGTTAGTTTTGCTATCAATAATAGAGGGTATATTGGTACAGGGATGTACAATGATGGTAGTAATGACATATACCTGGATGATTTTTGGGAATATTTGCCTGCTCAGGAAATGAGGTGATGATCCGCCTTTGCCAAGGCTACGGCGGACGAAGGGTAATGAGGTGATATGGAAATGATAAAATGATAAAATGCTACTATGAGTAAGAAACCATTTATTACTATTTTTCTGGTTCTGTTTTGTTTTTGTCTGTTTTCTGTAAATGGATTAGGGCAAACAGAAGCAAGAATTATAAATATTGATTTTAACCTGGTGGGTGAGGATATCGTTATTACTTATGATATAGTGAATTATGCCCCGGGAGAAAAATTTATTATAACGATAGAAGTTGTTACTGAATCAGGTAAAAAGCTGAATACCAGGTCACTGACAGGGGATGTGGGGAGTAATATATCAGGCGGAAGTAAAAAACAAGTTACCTGGGATTTTAAGAATGACAATATAAAACTTACTGAAGGAATATATGTTGAAGTAATTGCCAAATCGCTCCTGGTGATTGAAAAACCTGAACCTCCAAAAAAGAAGAGTTTAGGTGGTGCATTTGTTAAATCTCTTGTGTTTCCGGGTTGGGGAAACACAAGTATCTCAAGTGGTCCGTACTGGTTGTTCGGATTTGCAGGTTATGGCTGTGCAGCCGGTTCAGTACTGTTTAATATGCAAAGTTATCAAAGTCTTGAAGATTATAAAGTATCTCTTAATATTGATGAAAGAGACCAATTGTTTAGCGATGCTGAGTCACAGAATCAGCTATCCACTATATTAATGGCCGGCGCTGCAGCAATATGGGTGACAGATATAACAATTTTATTAATAAAAGGTAACAAACCTCAAAATTTAACGTATAAACAAAATAGTACAGTACCAAAATTAGGATATACAATCGATCCAATTAGCAAAAGCCCTCTAATGACATTAAAAATAACATTCTGAATCAGTCGGCAGTCAACAGTCAACAGTCGGCAAGAACATGAATAATAATTGAACATAAAAAGATTAGAAATATTTAGATTCAACATTTAGGACACTGAATTGTTATAAAATTTTAAGCCATGAAAACAAAAATATTGATTTTTGCGCTTATTATTCTGGCAGGTTACTCATACGGTCAGGAAAAGGTTATCTCTGGTAAAAGTAAAGTGAAAAAACTTTTTGTTGAACAGGAAGAAACAAAAAAACTATTACCAAGCCTTGAGATCAAAGAACAGGCATTTTCTGATAAGAATAGTAATCAGATAATTGATGCTTACGAGACCAGCGAGATCACATTTAAAATTGTTAATTCCGGAGAAGGATCAGCAACCGGTGTACAGGTTAAAATATCACTTACCAACACGGATATAAAAGGATTAACATTTGATGAAACCACTTATGTAGGGGATATTCAGGCTAATGAGTCGAAAGATATTATTATCCCTATTATTGCCACCAAAGAAGTTCAGACCGGTTCTGTTCTTTTTAATATTGAAGTTCTGGAAAAGAACGGGTTAGATGCGCATCCACTTGCAATGAGAATTGAAACACAGAAGTATACACCGGAAGTTACTGTAGTTGAGGGAATAAAGCAGGAGGAAGAGGTTATTCCGGAAACAACTTACAGGGGAGTTGGCGACCCGTTAAAAGGGCTCAATGTTTCGAAAGAAAGATCGGAAATGATTATTGGCGATTATTTTGCCCTGATCATTGGTATTGATGATTATAGTGGAATCTGGACACCTCTTAATAATGCAGTCCATGATGCAAAAGCCATCAAGGAAATGCTGGAATCGAAATATAAATTTGAATACATCCGCACACTCTATAACAGGCTGGCAACACGTCAGGAAATTATCAGGCAACTGGAATGGCTAGCCCGTACCGTTACAGAAGATGATAATGTGTTTATTTATTATTCCGGACATGGGGATTTTAAGAAAGAATATAATAAAGGGTATTGGGTTCCGGTTGATGCTACTGAGGAATCAACATATCAATATGTTTCAAATAATGATCTCCAGACATTTCTTTCCGCAATAAAGTCAAAGCATACACTCCTTATTTCAGATGCCTGTTTCAGCGGGGATATCTTCAGGGGGAAAACAATTTCAATTCCTTTCGAAGATACTGAACGGTATTACCGTGATGTAAATGAAAAACTATCGCGCCAGGCAATTACATCCGGAGGTATTGAACCTGTTATGGATGGCGGAAGAGAAGGACATTCGGTTTTTGCTTATTATCTTCTTAAAAGTTTGAGAAACAACAATAAGCGTTTCTTTGATGCTTTTACCCTGTATAACGACTTACGTATCCCGGTAGTTAATAATTCAGTTCAATCGCCAATTTTCCAACCCATTAAAAATACCGGCGACGAAGGGGGACAGTTTTTATTTATCAAAAAAGATTTTTGACATAGCAAACTGAGACTAATAAAAAATCCTGAAACTTCAGAGTTTTGGGATTTTTTTTTCTATATTTCATCTGTTTATTAATTTATTTCAAATGGATATATGCTTGTTTCATCTAAATTTCAAAAACATGAAAAGAGCACTATTGGTTTTAATATCTATAATATTTATTTCTGTTACTGAAATTTCGTCGCAGATAAATAATTTCAAAAACTATTCAATTGAAAATGGTCTGCCGGTTTCAACTGTGTTTAGAATGATACAGGATTCAAGGGGATATCTATGGCTTGGTACCCAGGGGGGGGGAGTAAGCCGGTTTGACGGGTACAATTTTGTTAATTTCAATAGTGAAAAGGGTCTGGTAAATAATACGGTAAGAACAATCCTGGAGGATAGTAAAGGAAATTTATGGTTTGGGACAGACGATGGGATTAGTTTTTATAACGGATATTTATTTCGTACTATCAGCAAAGATGATGGTTTATCAGGAACCCTGGTTTTGAAGATTTATGAAGATAAAAACAACAATATCTGGGCAGGTACGGACGAAGGTTTAAATAAGATAGAATTTATTAATAATTATGATTCTGTTAATATTAGAACTTATTCATATATAGATGGTTTAAGCAACAATATAATATTTGATATTTATGAAGACAGGTATGAACGATTATGGTTGGCATTTTATGGTGGAGGTATTAATATTTTAACTTTTTCAGATAGTGCAGAATTACAGGTAGATAAATTATTCCGGGGAATTATTCCGAGTGATAATATTTTATCCATTGAAGAAGACAAAAAAGGAAATCTTTGGTTTGGTACTTTTGATGAAGGAGTATTTAAAATTGAAGGTTTTACCGATTCAAGTCTGGGTAAGATAAGAACTTTTAATATAAATAACGGATTCCCCGATAACACTGTCTGGGATATCCTCTCAGATAACGATGGGAATATTTGGTTCGGTACAGATAAAACAGGAATTGTAAAATATGACCAGGATAGATTCAGGAATTATTCGATTGAGCAGGGTTATCCTGATAAACAAGTGCTATGCCTATTACAGGATAACGAGGAAAATATTTGGACAGGCACATTTAGCAATGGGATATGCAGGTTAATGGGAGAACATTTTTGTCATTATACCGAAGAACAAGGTCTGACTAATAGTCAAATATACGATATTGACCAGGATACAATGGGGAATTACTGGCTGGCTTCACATGGTGGGGGATTAATAAAAGCAACTTTTAATAACGAGAAACCTTTTTTTAAATCATATACTATTGAAAATGGATTACCCGGTAACTATATAAATTCAATATTTGTTACGGCAGACAATAATATATGGCTGGCAACTAAAGAAAATGGTATTTCTAAATTTGACGGGAAAAAGTTTATTAACTATTCTGAAGAGAGTCATCTGGTTAATAACCATGTAAATTGTATTATGGTTGACTCCAGGGGACAGGTCTGGTGTGGCACCAGGGGAGGAATAAGCTTGTTAAACGATAAAGGGTTTTTAACAATTAATGAGGAAAATTTCGAATTACCACATAATGAAGTCCAGACTATTATCGAGGATATAAAAGGAAATATCTGGGTTGGTACACTTGCCGGTCTGGCAAAAATTAAAGAAAATTCAATGATCACTTTTGATGAAGAAGAGGGATTGTATTATAAAGAAATTTATGCACTTGCCGAAGATACACAAGGAAATATATGGATTGGAACAAATGGTGGCGGCCTGTTTAAATATGAAATAAATTCAGAGGAAGAACAACCAATTAAACTAGTTGCAGATAATAGCATGCTCAGGTCTATGAATATCTACTCTCTTGTATTCCAGAACGATAGTGTGCTTCTTGTTGGAACCAATATGGGATTTGACAAACTTGTTTTGGATAAGAAAGGTGAAATAATAAGTGTAAAAAACTATTATAAATCAAATGGGTTTATCGGAATGGAGAATAACCTGAATTCGATTCTTAAAGATAATAAAGGAAATATATGGTTTGGCACAGTTAAGGGAATTACATGTTATAAACCCGGATTGGAGAAAATCAATATTAAACCACTAATAAATCATTTAACGGAACTGGATCTACAGTATAAAAAAGTCAATTGGACTGACTATGCCGATAGTTTGTATCCATGGACTTTACTCCCACAGTCACTCAGATTACCGCATAGTGAAAACCATATGACTTTTAAATGGACAGGAATATCCTTGTCTAATCCTGAAAATGTCAGATATAAATATATGCTTGATCCTGTAGATAAGGACTGGTCGCCATCCCGACAATTATCAGAACAAACATACTCTGGAATAAGACCGGGTGATTATTCATTCATGGTTATATCTGAAAATGAAAACGGGATATGGAATGAAGTCCCTGTTACATTTGATTTTACTATTAAACCCCCGTTTTATCAAACATGGTGGTTTATTACAATTATAGTTGTTTTGGCAATTGTAACCATTATTATATATATCAAGTATCGTGAAAAGCAATTAATTCGTGAAAAACGGATACTCGAACAGAAAGTAACTGAACGAACCATTGAGATACGGAAACAAAAAAATGAGATTGAGGATCAAAAAGATATTATTGAACAGAAAAATACTGATATCACCGATAGTATCAGGTATGCAAAACGAATTCAGGATGCAATATTGCCATCTTTACAAGTGATTAAGGATAATCTGAAGGATTCATTTGTGCTTTACCTGCCAAAAGATATTGTTAGCGGAGATTTTTACTGGGTGAAAGAAAAAAACGAATCACTTATTATTATTGCTGCAGATTGTACCGGCCATGGTGTCCCCGGTGCTTTTATGAGTATGCTTGGCATATCATTTTTAAATGAAATTGTTGATAAAGATAATATCACCTCCCCGGATAAAATTTTAAATTCCTTAAGAGAAAATATTGTAACTGCTCTCAGGCAAAGAGGCATGGAAACTGAATCAAAGGATGGAATGGATATTGCTGTTTGCTCTTATAATAAAAAATTGAAACGCTTGTCGTTTGCAGGAGCAAATAATCCTCTCTACCTGGTAAGGAATAAGGAACTGATACAAACCAGGGGAAACCGGATGCCGGTTGCTATTCATGTAAAAATGGATGAATTTACAAAACATGAGATTCCAATTGAGACAGGTGATTCTTTTTATATGTTTTCCGATGGTTATGCCGACCAGTTTGGAGGCCCGGAAGGAAAAAAATTCAAGAGCAGAAAATTTAAACAATTATTGGTTGATATACAGGATGAGGATATGATAACCCAAAAAGAAATTCTCAATAAAACTATTACTGAATGGCGGGGAGAACATGAGCAAATTGATGATATTGTTGTTTTGGGTTTTAAGATTTAATCTCTTTACATCACCTCATCACCTCATCACCTCATCACCTCTCTTCTTACTTTTCATAAAAATGCATTTCCCTTATGTATTCAAAAACTTTGGGCGGCAGGAAGTACCGGATATTTTTTCCTTTTTTTAGCGATGTACGAATAAAGTTGGAGGAGATTTCCATTAGTGGTGCATCAACAATGTGGATTTTTGCATTTTCCAATATGTTTTTATCAGTACCAATTTGGTCTGCTGGGTATCCGGGTCTGGGATAAACGTAGATTTCATATTTTTTGAGTAGCAGATCATGATTCTTCCATTTACTAATTGTACTAAGGTTATCTGCACCCATAATTAAAGCAAACCGGTTAGTTGGATATCGTTCTTCAAGATATGTAAGTGTATCAATTGTATAAGAGGGTCTGGGTAAATTAAATTCAATATCAGATACTTTCAGTTCAGGATCATTCCCAATCGCCAGTTCTGCAAGATGAAGCCGGTGATGATTGGCCAGGAGAGTGGATCTTTTCTTCAAGGGGTTCTGCGGACTGATAACGAACCAGATATGGTCAAGATCGGATGAAAATTCTATCATATAGTTCGCAATAGCCAGATGCCCGATATGAATAGGATTAAAAGAGCCAAAATATAAACCGGTTTTCTTCATTATCTTATTTGAAATAATCAGTTATATTTTCAGAAAACCGGAAACAACAGTAATAGCTTCGTCGGTTGCAATATCAATATTTTTGTTTATAATTACAATATCGAATTGTTCAGCATAGGTCAATTCCTGTTTGGCTTTCTCCACACGTTTTTGTATATTTTCTTTACTATCTTCCGACCTGTTTACAAGTCGTTTTTTAAGTTCTTTAATGGATGGGGGTTCAACAAATATTGATAATGCTTGTGTGCCAAATTGTTTCTTAATATTAAGACCTCCGACAACATCTACATCAAAGATTACATGTTTGCCCTTTTCCCATATTCTGTAAACTTCACTTTTTAGTGTACCATAAAAATGGTCAGTGTAAACCTCTTCCCATTCAATAAAATCGTTGTTTTTTATCTTTTCTTTGAAATCATTAACTGTTAAGAAATAATAATCCTTTCCGTTAACCTCCTTTATTCGTTTTCTTCTTGTGCATGCCGAGATTGAAAACACCAGATCCGGATTATGTTTAAGCAAACGTTTTACAATCGTAGTTTTCCCGGCTCCTGATGGAGCCGAGAAAATAACCATTTTCCCTTTTCTATAATACATTTAGTAATTGTTCTTTTATCTTTTCCAACTCATCTTTCATTTGGATAACCAGTTTCTGAATTCCGGTATCATTAGCTTTAGAACCGAGTGTATTAATCTCTCTTCCCATTTCCTGTGATATAAATCCAAGTTTTTTCCCTATAGGAGATCCTTTGGATACATTTTCCAAAAAATACTTACAATGGGTTTTTAACCTGACTTTTTCTTCAGTAATATCAAGCTTTTCGAGGTAAAAAATTATTTCCTGTTCAAGTCTGTTAGTGTCAAAATTATCAGTTGAGATAAACTCATGTAAATTGTTATTTAATCTTTGCCTTATCCTGTTAATTCTTTCTTTTTCAAGTGGCTCAACCTGTTGAAGACATAATTCAATCATTTTCACTCTTTCAATTATATCTTTTTCCAAATCTTTTCCTTCATGTGTACGGAAGCTGATCAATTCTGTGATAGCTTCCCTGATACAAAATAATACCTTTTCCCATTCTTTTTCATCCAATACATCATATTCAGATTTTACAGTATCAGGTAATCGCATAATAGCAGGTAATAACTGTTCACTTTGCTCAATATTAAGTTCACCTGTTATTTCTTTTAACTGTTTGAAGTAGTTTATTATTACACTTTTGTTGATATTAGCAGTTTTTTCGTCTTCTAAACTGTCAATGTAAATACCAAACTCTACTTTTCCGCGATCGAGTTTTTGTTTCAGAAGATTACGGATCTCTAATTCTTTCTCTTTATATATATGAGGAACTCTGGTATAAATATCAAGCTGTTTGCTGTTTAGTGATTTAACTTCGATATTAAATTTTTTTTCCTGAAGTTCACAAATGGTTTTTCCAAAACCGGTCATTGAGTGGATCATAGATGTGTTTTTATAACAAAGTTACGATAATCGATAGAATTTTCAATTTTCCTTATTGAACAGGTTCAAGCTCTACAGTAAAATGTCTCATAATTGGGGCTTCCCATATAATTCTTAATCCTTTTCTGTATGTATCCCTTCTTTTATATACTCTTGCTAACGAGGCAGCTACATAATCTATGTGGTTATTTGTATATACCCTTCTTGGTATTGCCAGACGAACCAGTTCAAGTTCAGGATACCTGTTTTTCCTGGTAACAGGATCCCTGTCTGCAAGCAAAGCGCCAATTTCAACACACCTGACACCTCCGTCAATATAGAATTCTGTAGCTAGTGTTTGGGCAGGAAATTCTTCTTTAGGTATATTAGGCAGAAACCGTTTTGCATCAACAAATATTGCATGACCACCGAATGGTTCCTGAACAGGAATGCCTTGATCTTTAAGTAGTTTGCCAAGGTAATGCACCTGGTTGATCCGTGACTCAAGAAAATCATATTCTGTTCCTTCGTATAATCCCTGAGCCAGTGCCTCCATGTCTCTTCCTGATAATCCTCCGTAGGTTATGAATCCTTCAAACATAATATTGTAGGTTGTTGCTTTCATATAAAGTTCTTTATCGCGTAATCCGATAAAACCTCCCATATTTACAATCGCATCCTTTTTACTGCTCATTGTCATCCCATCAGCGTATGAGAACATCTCTCTCACAATCTCACGGATACTTTTTCTTTTCTGTTTTTCTTCCCGGGATTTGATAAAAAATGCGTTTTCGGCAAAACGAGCTGAATCGTAAATAACCAAAACTCCATATTTCTTCGCCAGTTCATGAATATTTTTTAGATTATCAAGACTTACAGGTTGACCACCGGCGCTGTTACAGGTGAGTGTAACAATAATAAAAGGAATTTTTCCCTTTTGATTTTCTTTCAGCACTTTTCCCAGTTTGTCAAGGTCTATATTACCTTTAAAAGGATGATAAACAGTTGTGTCAACAGCTTCATCAATAGTGCAATCCACCGCAATTGCTTTTCTAAACTCAATATGTCCTTTTGTTGTATCAAAGTGTGTGTTCCCGGGTATTATATCTCCTTCTTTAATAAGAGCCGAGAATAGTACATTTTCGGCTGCACGTCCCTGGTGAGTGGGCAGAAAGTATTCAAATCCGGTTATTTCTTTCACTGCATTTTTTAATTTTTCATACGAAGAAGCACCTGCATAACTTTCATCTCCCTGCATCAGGGCCGACCATTGTTTATCGCTCATAGCTCCTGTTCCTGAATCGGTAAGCAGGTCGATAAATACCTGTTCGCTTTTTAGGTTAAAAAGGTTGTACTTTGCATTCTTTATCCAATTGAGTCTTTCATTTTTTGTGCTTTTATGAAGAGATTCAACCATTTTTATTTTATAAGGTTCGGCAAATGGTAAGTCCATATAGTATTTTATTGAGATTTGGTAAATAGTAAATGTAAATTATTAAAAATAGAAATTATAATAGTGATGTGGTTATGGCAGAAATTTTTCTGCCCGGGAGAGTTAACGGCGGGAAAAAGAATCCCTGTTTTTTATGTTTATATATTGCATGCGGGTTTTAATATCGAAGAATTTCATTTTGCTGTTTGCTATTAATGAATTGTTGAATAGTGTGTTATTAAAAATCCGAACAACAATACATATTTTAAAGACTATTAATTATTTTTGCAGTTAAATAACAAAGTTAAGAAAATTAACAAAACTTAAATACGTTAAGAAACATTAAAGGTTGATTTAGGAAAATTTTAAATGAATGAAAAAATTATTATTAATATTATTACTTATCAGTTTTGGTATTAGTCTTTACGGACAGTTAGATTCGGTTAAAGTAAACCGACCGGATATAAATAAATTGATGAACACACCTGACACAATAATAATAATTGAAAAAGATACAATTTTATTGGTTGAGAAAGATACAATATATATTACTAATGATTTTTTTGCCTTAGATACATTGCACTGGAATAAAATGATGAATGAGTTAAATGATTCAACCAGGGTAGCTGTGGAGTACCTTATGTCGCATTATATGAATAATGAAATATGGGAGAATCCTAACGATCCCTTACGCCATGCTCTGTACCGGATTGCCTGGTATGTGATAAATAGTCCTGTTGATTCAACCATGAAATATCTCGAATCCTATCCATTTAATAATCTTAATTATTCCACTTTCCCCAAAGATACGATCTTACAACAGTTAAGATCATTGTCTGACAGTACAATGGAAACACAAATTGATACAGTAACATCAGAACAATTATTGAATATTAGTGATTCAACCATTACCCAACAGATCTTAGCTGATTCTGTTGTGGGGATCCTGGCTGATTCTACAATTATCCATATAGGTGATTCCTTAAGATTATATATTACTGATACTCTTGATATTCCATTTCTCGAAATTAAAGAACCCGGGATAGGTGATTCATTAAGATATGCTGTGAATCTGCTTATTGAAGAGATAAGAAAAGATTCAATGATGGTTTGGATGATGAATCTGGCAAATGATTCAACAAATGTATGGGTAAACAAGAAAGGAAAAAGTTTTTCCAGGTTCTGGTTGAAAAATGAGGTAATGGATTCAATCGGGTTATGGGTGGAAAATGTAGGACGGAAAGGTATTAAGCTTACTTTGGATGATGGTGTATATTTCAAGAAGTTCAGCAGGAATAAAAAAATTGATGATTTTAAGTTTGAAGAAGAAAAACCGGATGCTGATCTTCGTAAGATAACACCGGTAGTGATTAAACCGATTTATTGGAAATTCGGGGCTGAAACAGGAATAAACTTTACCCAGGGGTATCTATCAAACTGGGTTAAAGGGGGAGAGAGTTCTATTTCGGCACTTGGAAATTTTACTTCGTTTGCCAACTTCACAAAAAACAAGACCAAGTGGGAAAATAATTTCCGGTTTAAATATGGATTAATGAAAACTGGAGAAAAAGGACTGAGGAAAAATGATGATTTATGGGAGATCAATACAAAATTCGGACAAAAAGCTTTTGGTAACCTAGGCCGGAAAATAATGGAAAAGCATGGGAAGGAAAGTCTGAAAAATTGGTATTACAGTTTTCTTGTTAGTATGAAGAGCCAAATTGCAGCTGGTTATAATTACCCTAACGATTCTGTAATAGTATCCTCTTTTATGTCTCCCAGTCGATTGTTTTTTGCCCTTGGTCTGGATTATAAACCCAACAAAACTACATCAATTTTAATATCCCCAATAACTTCCAAATCGACAATTGTGCGGGATACTGTTAATATAGACCAGACCAAATATGGTTTGAATCCTGACCGGAAAATAAAATCGGAAATGGGAGGGTATATGAAAGCAAAATTCTTGTTAAAAATTAACGACGATATCTCACTTGATAATAAGCTTTCTTTGTTTACAAATTATTTAAAAGATCCCCAAAATATTGATATTGACTGGGAAGCTACTCTTAAGATGAGAATAAACTACTATATTAATGCCAACATTTCAACTCACCTTATTTATGACGATAATATTGAGGTTCCGTTGTTTAATGATGAAGGGACTAATATCGGTTCCGGTCCGCGAACACAATTTAAGGAATTAATAAATGTAGGTTTTACTTTTAAATTTTTGTAACTATTCAGTGTATTGGGAAATGAGGAGAAGAAGTGATGAGGAGAATGAATAAAGTTAAAAATATACTTTGCATTTTTGCTGACTGTAGACTGTGGACTGAGGATTGAATTATAATAGATCCTTTTTAAAGATCCTGAATTGTTTATATAATTTTCCTCCAACTTTTTTGACTTCTCCTAGCATTTTGGTATTGGTTTCAAGGATAAGGTGACTTTCAAGTTCTTTTATCCCATTAGCAATTGCAGTTTCAAAAAATTTTGCTGCTATAACAACATTAAGTCCCTGGTTTTGATATTTCGGTTTCACTGCTCCAAGCAGAAGATTCACCCGGTCTGTATTCTTCATTGCTTTCATAATCTTAAAAATTCCAAAGGGGAATAATCTGCCACGCGATTTTTGAAGTCCCTCACTAAAATCAGGTATACCAATTGCAAAAGCTACTACTTCATCATCAAGAGTAATAGCTTTAACATATTTTGGATCCAGGATTGGTATATATTGTTTAGCCAGTTTTATCATCTCATCCTCTTCAATAGGAACGAAACCATAAATATGACTGTAACTTTCATTCATTAATCTGAGTACAGGTGTAATATAAGCTTTAAGTTCCTTACGTTTCTTAAATTCATGTAAAATAAAACCCTCTTTACGGGAAGCTCGTTGAAATATTCTTTCATAAACCTCAGGTACTTTTTTAGGTACCTGAATAACAAAATCAAGAAGGTCAACCTCTTTTGTAAATCCCTCATTTGCCATAAGATCCACCATATATTTATGATTACATGGAGTCGCGATAATTGCACGGTGCTCAAAGCCCTCGATAAGAAAGCCCTGGGGGTCTTTGTCAGAAAAACCAAGAGGACCTACCAGTTTATCCATTCCTTTTTCTTTCGCCCAATCTTCAACATATGATATTAACTTATGTAAAACTTCCTGGTTATTTATTGACTCTGGCAGAAAGAATCGTCCATTTTTTAAATTATTTAGCCTGTTATGGTTCTTATTAATAATCCCCATAATTCGTCCTACGACTTCATTATCCAGATAGGCTAAAAAAAGAATTGTATCTGAATATGTTAACGCTTTGTTCTCTTTTGGATTAAGGAACTTCCACTCATCTGTGTATAATGGAGGGACCCACGTTTTATGATCTTTATGCAAATTATCCGGAAGATAAATAAATTTTCGCAGGTCGCTTTTTGATTTAACTTGTATTATTTGAATAGCCATGGGTTTTAAATAGTTTTATTTATGCTGTTTTAACTAATATACAGATCAAAAATAGTGAAAATGGCGAAAATAACACTGGCTATGCCATTGGTTGTAAAGAATGCAATGTTAATTCGACTCAGATCATTGGGTTTTACCATGAGGTGCTGATAAGTAAGTAAAACAAGAAAAATTGCGGATCCAATCCAATAGTAAACTCCCATATGAGCAATAAGTCCGGGTGTTATTACAAATCCTGCTGTAAGTAAATGAAATATATTTGAAACCCACATGGCTTTTTTCTTGCCTATGGCAGCCGGAATTGATTTAAGTTGAAGTGATTTATCAAATTTTTCATCCTGTAAGGAATAGATAATATCAAAGCCGCCCACCCAGAAAAGTACCACCAATGAATACAGGACAGGAATAATATTGAATCTGCCTGTAACAGCAAGATAGGCGCCAATGGGTGCCAGTGATAAACCCAAACCGAGCACAAGATGACTGAGTGATGTAAACTTTTTTGTAAAACTATAACCCAGGATAATAAATACTGCAACAGGTGATAGCCTGAATGTGAGTCTGTTGATAAAATAAGTGGCAACAAAAAACAATATCACATTGATTATTACAAAAAGCAGGGCAGACCTGGCTTTAATTAATCCGGCAGGAATTTCGCGTAAAGCTGTGCGGGGATTTTTCCCGTCAATTTCTTTGTCCACATACCTGTTAAAAGCCATAGCTGCATTACGGGCGAAGATCATACATAAAAGTACCAGGATAAAAGTAACATAGTTAAGTTCTGTTTCAGTTAAACGTACTGCCATAAAAAAGCCGATCAGAGCAAAGGGCATTGCAAAAACGGTATGGCTAAATTTAACCATCGAAAGATAGTTGTTCATCCTGTTCAATGATTTCCTCATCATTAGTCTATCTTTGCATGTTTAATTTAATGCCAAATTCTGATAAATTTTGTAGTTTTCTTCATCAAAAACAACAAATATTACCTTTTTTATCTTAGGGTGTTGGTTTAGAAAAGATGTGACAGTAGAAATGGCAATTCCTGCTGCTTTTTCTTTTGGGAAACCATATATACCGGTGCTGATGTTAGGGAAGGCAATTGAATTCAAATGCTTTTCAATAGCAATTTCAAGACTTCTTTTATAACATGAAGAAAGTAAATTCTCTTCCTCTTTTTTACCTCCCTGCCATACAGGACCAACTGCATGAATTACAAATCCGGCATACAGGTTATATCCTTGTGTGATTTTTGCATTACCTGTTTCACAGCCATTGAGTTTCCTGCATTCTTCAACCAGACCAGGACCGGCTGCCTGATGTATTGCCCCATCAACACCACCGCCTCCCAGCAGTGATTTGTTAGCTGCATTAACAATTGCATCAACCTGTAATTTTGTAATATCACCTTGAATTATTTCTATTTTGTCTTTCATGTTTATCTGATCTTTGCTCCAAGTTCATTTTCAAAAGTGCGGATAAAATTTTGCATAGTTTTGTCTATCCTCTTATCTGTCAGGGTTTTTTCAGTATCCTGGAGGTAGAAACTTATAGCATATGACTTTTTATTTTTGCCAATTTTTTGATCTTCAAAGACATCAAAAAGATTAATTTTTTTCAACAGCTTCTTTTCAGTTTTCCAGGCCAGCTTTTCAATCTGTGAAAAACTGACAGATTTATCAAGAAGAAGAGCCAGATCACGTTTCACTTCCGGAAATCTGGGAATTTCAGAAAAAGAGATATCATTTTTTACCAAAAGATTCAACACTGTATTCCATGAGAAAATTCCATAATAAACATCCTGATCAATATCGAAATTTCTGGTTAAAGTTGGTTTTATTTGTCCAAATTCAACAATTATCTTATCAGATGCGAGATATTTAAGCCCCTCAGAAAAGTAGTGTGCCCCTGAAGGGACTGATTCAATATTCTTGGTTGTAATACCTGTTCGTTTAAGTATTCTTTCAATATATGACTTGAGGTGAAAAAAATCAGTTAGTTTATCCTGACTGTCCCAACCCTGCTCGTTTTTTTGTCCTGTAATAAACAGGGCTAAATGTTCCTGTTCATAGTAATTGTCAAGTTTATTATCAGAGTCTTTTTCAATTTTATAATAGCAGTTTCCGAATTCAAACAGCTTCAGGTTATTTGTTTGCCTGTTAATATTATATGATATGGATTCCAGTCCACCATATAATAAAGTCTGACGCATTACATTAAGGTCAGAACTTAGCGGATTAAATAATTTTACAACATTTTGTTCAGGGAAATCGTGATTATCATTATAATAATCATTATTGGTTATTGAGTTACACATGATTTCAAAGAATCCCTGGCTTGATAACAGATCTGATACTATATTCCGGATTTTTTCTTTATCAGGTTTGGGGATAGAAGAAATAGTAGATACTATCTTCTCGCTAATTTCAATGTTATTATATCCGTAAATCCTTAAAATTTCCTCTATTATGTCTGCCTCGCGAGTTACATCAACGCGGTAAGCGGGAACTTCAAGTTTTAGAATATCATCTTTTTCATCTGTAATCTTTATTTCAAGAGCTGAAAGTATTTTTTTAACTACTTCAGTATCAATTTTTTTACCAACCAGCCGTGTCAGGTTTTTATATGACAGTTCCACAATGTGGTTATTTATTGGCAATGGATAATGATCGACAATATCAGAGGATATTTTTCCGCCGGCAATTTCCTTTATTAATAACGCTGCACGCTTAAGTGCATATATTATCATATCAGGGTCAACTCCTCTTTCAAAACGAAACGATGCATCTGTATTCAGAGTATGTCTTTTGGCAGTTTTTCTAATATAAACCGGGTTAAAATAGGCACTTTCGAGAAAAATATTTTGTGTTCCGGTTTTTACACCCGAATCAATGCCGCCAAATACTCCTGCAATACACATTCCGTTTTCTTTATTGCAGATCATAAGGTCATCCGGGTGCAATTTCCTTTCAACTTCATCAAGGGTAATAAATTTTGCATCCTTAGCGAGTGTTTTTACAATTACCTTATTTCCTGTTATTTTATTTGCATCAAAGGCGTGTAATGGTTGTCCTGTTTCATGCAATACATAATTTGTTATATCAACAATATTATTAACAGGGACTAATCCAATGGATGTTAGCCGGTTTTGAAGCCATAACGGGGAGGGTTTAACATTTATTCCCTGTATGGTTAATCCGGAATATCGCGGACATGCTTCCTGGTTTTCGATCTCAACTTCAATTGGCAAATTGTGGTTATCTGCCTTGAATTTATCAACTGATGGTTTCACAACACAGGAATCTCCTTTTTGTTTCAGGAATGCTGAAAGGTCGCGTGCAACTCCGTAATGTGAACCACTATCTATCCTGTTTGGTGTAAGGCCAATTTCAAATATTGTATCAGATTCAATCCTGAAGTAATCTTTCGCCGGAGTTCCAATCTTAGCAGTTTCATCTAAAACCATAATGCCTTCGTGTGATGTGCCAAGCCCAAGTTCATCTTCTGCACAAATCATTCCTTCAGATAGCTCACCCCTTATTTTAGCTCTTTTTATAACAAATTCCTTATTGCCTGAATAAAGAGTTGCTCCAATTATTGCTACAGGAACTTTTTGCCCGGCAGCAACATTAGGTGCCCCGCAAACAATACTAAGATTTTTTTCTGAACCTATATCAACAGTTGTAATGGTTAATTTATCGGCATTTGGATGTTTCTCAGAAGTTTTTACTTTCCCAATAACAACTCCCTTCAGTCCGCCCTTAACCGATTGGAAAGGCTCAATTCCCTCAACCTCAAGACCAATGTCAGTAAGGATTACCGCCATTTCTTCAGGGTTAAGGTCTGTTTTAATATATTCTTTCAGCCAGTTGTACGAAATGTTCATAGTATCTCAGGTCATAATGATTTGAAAAAACAAAAATAAGGAATTTTGTGCAAATCCCATAGACAGCAATAAAATAAGGATATGCAGAAATCCCTAAAACGTACTTGCCAGCTTGTAACTTGACTGGATTTCAATATATTTGTAGCTTGGTAAGAATTATATTTTCAAGGCAAGAAAAAAGCGAACAATAAATTGAATATCGAACACCGATTAACGAAATAATGATATAAGAAGTTAAGAATGGATAAATATGATTTAGAAGAACGATTGATTGAGTTTTCAGTTTTGATAATTGAAATAGTATGAAGCGCGAAAAACTGATATTAGTTACAAACGATGATGGGATTGAAGCCAAGGGCTTGGAATCTTTAATTAAAGTAGTCAGGGAGTTTGGCAAGGTGATAGTTGTAGCACCTGAAAAAAGCCGGTCGGGAATGTCACATGCAATAACTATGAAATATCCATTAAGGATAGAAACAGTGAAAAAAGAGGAAGGGTTAGAAATATATAGTTGTAACGGGACTCCGGTGGATTGTGTTAAACTTGCGCTGCATCAGCTATTGGATGGGAAACCGGATATGCTGGTTTCAGGTATTAATCATGGCTCAAATGCTTCGGTAAGTGTTGTATATTCAGGAACAATGGCTGCTGCTATTGAAGGGGGTATAAATAAGGTCCCTTCTATTGGTTTTTCATTACTTGATTACTCTGCGGAAGCTGATTTTAATACAGCCGGGATTTATGTCAGACGTATAATGAAGAAAGTATTTATGAATGGCATTCAAAAAGGTATATGTCTGAATGTTAATATTCCTGTTGGAAAAGAAGATGAGTTGAAAGGAATTAAAATATGCAGGCAAACAGATGGATACTGGCAGGAAGAATTTGATAAGAGAATTGATCCGGGTAAGCGGGAGTATTATTGGCTTACCGGCTATTTTAATAACTCCGAGCCACTTGCAGATGATACTGATGAATGGGCACTTCTAAATAAATTTGTGTCTGTAGTACCAATCCAGATCGATTTTACATCTTATTCCAGGATGGAAGAATTAAAGAAATGGAAATTTTAGAGAATCAATCGGCAGTCCACAGTCCGCAGTCGGCAAATTACAGATTAACCAAAAAATTTAGATATATTAGTATTTAATCATTTTAGCATTCAATCATTTACGCATTATGCCGGGAATTCAAAGAAATAATAATCTAAATTTGGATACTATTGTCATCGGGTTGTTATCCGGAATAATTGTACCAATTATTACCTTCTTGATTGTTTATTTTATTATGTCAGGCAGTCAAACACTGAACGAGTATCTGCAACGTCTTATTGATCGAAATATACAAGGTCACTTTATAAGTATTTCAGTTATTCCAAACTTGTTAATTTTTTTTATTTTTATTTGGCTTTATAAAATGAAAGCTGCCAGAGGGGTTTTATTAAGTACCTTTTTATGGGCTTTTCTAATTTTGGCAATCAGACTTTTTGGATAATTATTATTAATTATGAGGTATTACATTATTGCAGGAGAAGCATCAGGGGATCTTCATGGTTCAAATCTTATGAAAGAGTTGAAGAAGAGAGATCAGAATACCGAATTCCGGTTTTGGGGTGGTGACCTTATGTTAGAGCAAGCTGATAATATTGTCAGGCATTACAGGGAGCTTGCTTTTATGGGATTGGTTGAGGTTCTGCAAAATCTTGGAAAAATTATCCGTAACATTCGTTTTTGCAAGAATGATATTAACAGTTTTAAACCCGATGCAGTAATATTAATTGACTATCCCGGATTTAATTTAAAAATTGCACGTTTTGCAAAACAACAAGGTTTTCGGGTATTTTATTATATATCACCTAAGGTATGGGCGTGGAACCGATCACGTGTTAAAACAATAAAAACATGTGTCGACAAAATGTTTGTAATTTTTCCATTCGAAATTGATTTTTATAAGAAGTATAATTTTGAGGTTGATTATGTTGGAAACCCTATTCTTGATTCAATAGATAATAAAACTAAATCTCTTGTATCAAAACGGGAATTCATTACAAATAATAGTCTGAATGACAAACCTATAATAGCCCTGCTACCGGGAAGCCGCAAACAGGAAATTAATAAAATAATTCCTGTGATGCTTGAAATAGTCGGCCAGTATCCTGAACATCAGTTTGTTATTGCTGCTACTTTAGCAATTCCAGCAGATTATTACAGATCACTTGTCCCGGATGATAGTGGTATTAATATAGTTTATGATCAAACCTATACTTTGCTTAAATATTCTTTTGTTGCTGTTGTAACATCAGGAACAGCCACACTCGAGGCAGCTTTACTGAATGTCCCTGAAGTTGTCGGGTACATAGCCAATAAAGTATCTTATCTGGTTGGTAAAAGGTTTGTTAGAATTCCTTACATCTCGTTAGTAAACCTGATTATGGGAAAAGAAATTGTCAGAGAGCTTATTCAGGATGAGATGACAGGTAAGACTGTAAAAAAAGAGCTTGACCGGTTAATATTTAATACTGAATATCGTGAAAGGATGTTGAAAGATTTCAGCGAACTGAAAAAAACGATAGGTAAACCGGGGGCTTCAAAAAGAGTAGCCGAACTGATATTGAAAGAAATGGACAAAGTAAAATATAATGAAACATAAGTATTGGATATTATTGCAATTACATATATTTCTTCTGCTTTTCCTGAATATTTCTTGCCTGGCTGAAAGAATAACTATCAGTTTGTTCAACGATTATAATCTCCAATCCGTAATAATTTTACCTGAATCCAGTCCGTTTGGTATAACACTTGACAATTCTGTGAATATGATTATTAAGCCCGGAGATACTTTATTTCTTTCAATAACGGGTGATTTTCTTGATGTGGTAAAGCTAAATGGTTTTCACAGAATTTGTCGTGAATTCAGAATGACAGGAATAAATGATGATGCAACTTTTAAGGTGAATCCGGTAATTCCGGCACTTGAAGAACGTGAATATGATGGTGATATTATTGTCAGTTTTGATATCAACAGGTTATTATTGGTGAATAAAGTTCAGGTTGAACAATACCTGGCTGGTGTTGTATTATCTGAAGGTGGTCCCAGAGGGTTGCCTGAGTACTACAAAACACAAGCAATTTTGTGCAGGACTTATTTATATAAGCATGTAAACAAACATATTGAGGAAGGATTTAGCCTTTGCGATGGAGTTCATTGTCAGGTATATAAAACCCGTGGGAGTCAAATTAAAGATATAACAACAGCAATAAACGAAACGGCTGGTTTGGTTATAGTTGACGGGAATTCTGATCTTATTACTGCAGCTTTTCATTCAAATTGCGGTGGTCAGACAACCAATTCAAAAGATGTATGGGTGAAATCCTTTCCTTATTTTCAAAGTATCAAAGACCCGTATTGCCGGAACGGGAATAATAGTACCTGGACTAGAACTATTCCTGTTGAAGAGTGGTTGAATTATCTGAAAGAAAATGGATACAGTGGCAATGATGTGAATTCTGTTTCGTTTGAGCTTAAACAACCTGTTAGAAAAACTCATTATATTATTGGTGATTTTATTTTGCCGTTAACAATTATCAGAAACGACTGGAACCTGAAGTCATCTTTTTTTAATGTAAACTATCAGGATAATCAAATAGTTTTGAAAGGGAAAGGATATGGTCATGGGGTTGGACTTTGTCAGGAGGGTGCTATGGAAATGGCGCGTCAGGGTAAAAACTTCCGGCAGATTATTAATTTTTATTACAAGGATGTAAAGATTGAAAAAATTTAATAATGATTACATTATTTATTAAAGAATTAAAATCATTTTTTAGTAGCCTGACAGGCTACATTGTAGTAATTGTATTTTTAATTATTAATGGGCTTCTTTTATGGGTTTTTCCTGGTGATTTTAATGTTCTGGATGGTGGATATGCTACCCTGGAATCATTTTTTATAATTGCACCATGGGTTTTTCTGTTTCTTGTACCTGCTGTTACTATGAAAATGATTGCTGAAGAGAAAAGGACTGGAACTATCGAATTGCTATTAACCCGTCCGTTAAGTGAGCTTGAGATTATTTTTGCTAAATTTTCTGCTGGTGTTTTACTCGTAATCTTTTCATTAATACCATGTCTTATTTATTTTGTGTCTGTTTTTTTATTGGGTAATCCACCGGGGAATATTGATACAGGTGGAACATGGGGATCATTTATCGGATTGTTTTTTCTGGCTACAGTTTATGTTTCAATAGGGGTATTTGCTTCTTCTTTATCCGAAAATCAGATAATTGCTTTTATAATCGCTGTACTGTTTAGTTTTTTCTTTTTTATTGGATTTGAATCTGTCAGTTCAATAGATTTTTTTGGTAATCTGCAGGAATATGTTCTTAATATGGGAATTAAGGAGCATTATAGTTCAATGAGCCGGGGAGTATTGGATTCGAGAGATATTATTTATTTTATACTTATTGACGGGCTTTTTATGATGTTTACCCGGACAATATTGCAAAGTCGTAAATGGTAATGTTTTGTTAAAGTGAAAAAGAACCTTCGTAGAAATAATTTAATTGAGTTGCTGATGACACTGGTTATCGCAGTGCTGCTGGCATTTATTTTTTCGCATATTTATTACCGGGTTGACCTTACATCGGAAAAGCGATATTCATTGTCTGCCAGTACCAGACAAATACTAAATAAACTCACCAACCCTGTATTTGTTCAGGTATATCTGGATGGTGAAATGCCTGTCGGGTTTAAGAAACTGCGACGTTCTGCCAAAGATATGCTGGATGAGTTTAGAATACAATCGGGGAAAAAGATAACTTATGAATTCATTGATCCTTTTGATATTGATAGCCAGGAAGAAAAGGAGGAGATGATGAAAACACTCTATGAGAAAGGCTTACAACCAATAAATATTCAAGACAGGGATGAAGAGGGTGGCGTTTCTCAAAAATTGGTATTCCCGGGTTTGATAATGAATTATAACGGTATGGAGATGATGGTTAATATTTTGGAAAGTAACTCTTCTCAAAGTGCTGCTCAAAAACTAAACAGTTCAATAGAAGGCTTAGAGTATAAGATGATACAGGCTATACAAAATCTTAGTGCTGACACAATTTATAATATTGCTTTTTTAGAAGGGCATGGAGAACTTGATGAATCTAGTGTTGGCGATATTACTTATGAGCTGGCAAAGTACTACAATGTTGATAGAGGTGTAATAGGTGGTAAGTTAAATATCCTGGATAAATACGCTGTTCTTATTGTTGCAAAGCCGGAATTAAAATTTTCTGAAGCTGATAAATTTGTAATTGATCAGTACATTATGAATGGTGGTTGTGTATTATGGCTGTTAGATGCCGTACATGTAAGTTCTGACAGTCTTCAAAGTACCGGTTTTACAGCCGGGTTATACAGACCATTAAATCTGGTCGACCAGCTTTTTAAATATGGGATCAGGGTAAATCCGAAAATTGTACAGGACCGGCAATGTTCCCTAATCCCGATAAATATTGCTTTAGCCGGGCAGCAACCCAGATTTTCTCCTGTTCCATGGATATATTTTCCATTACTAACACCTTTTAATAACCATCCGGTAACTAAGAATCTTAATCTTATTAAATCAGAATTTATCAATATACTTGACACGGTAAGTGCAACCACGGGTGTAAAACGGAAATATTTATTATACACATCAAAATTCTCGAGATTAATTAGTCCTCCGGTTGGAATTAGCCTTGAAGAAATAAGAAATCCCCCCGCCCCGAAAGAATTTAATTTATCTTACTTGCCAGTCGCTGTTTTGCTGGAAGGAAGCTTTGAATCTGTTTTTAAGAATCGCCCAACTGACCGGTATATTGGTGAAATAAAATACAAGGTTATCGAAAAGAGTGTTCCTACAAAGATGATTGTTGTGGCTGACGGAGATGTTATAAGAAATGAAGTACGGCACACAGCTACAAGGGATATCCCTTTATCATTGGGTGAGGATAGATATACTAAACAAATTTATGGGAATAAAGATTTTATTCTGAATGCAGTGAACTATCTTATTGATGATATTAACCTGATGAATATCAGGTCAAAAGAGCTAAAGTTAAGATTGCTTAATAAGGAAAGGATTAAGAAAGAGCAATTTAAATGGAAACTTATTAATGTAATGTTCCCTGTTTTATTTGTAATATTTTTCGGGGTTTTGGTTTTGTTGATCAGAAAGAGACGGTATACAGGATAAAGGATTTGAAAAAACGATCAGGTTTTTGAAATGCGGAAAATTTTATTTTATATTATTGCAATAATTGTTCTTATTACAGGGGCAGGTATTATCTGTATTACAAAAATGGGCACCCCCTTTGGGAAAGATAATTCCGATTTTGCGATTAATGAAACAAACAAAGTAACGAAAATTGTTCTGACATCTGAGCAGGAAAAAGTTGAACTAACAAAAATGCCGGAAGGTTGGCAGGTGAACAAAAGGTTCTTGGCACGTGAAGGTTCGGTGGATTTTTTTTTGCAGGTACTCTCCCGGCTAAAGATCAAATCGCCGGTTTCAGATGAGAAATTTTCAAAGGAAACGGAGACCCTTACGGAAAATATTGTTTTTATTGAAGTATTTGAGCAATTGAAGCGGGTAAAAAGTTTTTTTTTATATAAAGTAAATTCAAATTCGTATGCTAATTATGCGTGTAAACGCAAAGGGGCAAATCCTTATGTTCTTTATATTCCGGGTTATAATAAACCTGTTGGATCACTTTTTGTGACCAAAGAAAAATTTTGGGAACCCTATATTATTTTTAATTACATGCCTGGGGTGATAAAAGCAGTTAAAATGGAATATCCCGATTCTCCGGAAAAATCTTTTCGTATTGTTAAAACAGAGGAAAACCGGTATAAACTATTACAGGATGGAAAAGATGTTCATATGTTCGATACATTAGCAATTGAACGGTATTTATCATATTTTAGAAATATCAGGTTTGACCGGTGGGAAAGTGGAATAGATAGTGTAGAAATTGATTCTGTGATTTCAACTACCCCGGAATTTATTCTCACAGTTACTGATAATACGGGAGAACTTAATACAATAATAACTTATTCTAAAACTCCCAGCCATAATGAGGTATTTGTGAAACAAAATGATGAAAAGAAACTTAGCGTGGCTAAGTACTTCGATCTTGATCCGGTTATTAAAGAAATAAAATATTTTTTAGTGAAAGGAAAATAGAAAATGTATATTGGCTCTCTGACATTTTTTTTGTAATATTGATAATTATTTTCCTTCGATTATTTAAAGGTTCTGAAAGTATTTTTTTTGATTAACGATAAAAAATCAAACAATGAAATTTGTTATATCCAGCACAGAATTAT
>JAGGXD010000201.1 GCA_021163295.1 Bacteroidales bacterium | reverse complement strand
TCGCAAACCGATGCAAATTTTATAATTACTATAAAAATTGAAAATTCATAAAGATTCCCTAATTTCGCAAGTTGTATTTTTACAAAAAGAAAAGCAATCCATTTATGGAGTATAAATTTAACGAGATAGAAAAGAAGTGGCAGGAATACTGGGAAAAAAACAAAACCTTTAAGGTAGAAGTTGATCATTCAAAACCCAAGTTTTTTATTCTTGATATGTTCCCATACCCATCAGGAAGCGGTCTTCATGTAGGACATCCCGAAGGATATACAGCCACAGATATTGTAGGGCGATTCAAGAGTATGAAAGGGTACAATGTTCTCCATCCGATGGGATGGGACAGTTTTGGATTACCAACGGAAAATTATGCTATAAAAACCGGTACACATCCCAATATTATTACACAAAAAAATATTCAGGTATTTAAAAGACAACTAAAATCCCTGGGGTTTGCATACGATTGGAACAGGGAAATTGCCACAAGCAATAGCAAATATTACAAATGGACACAGTGGATATTTACCAAATTGTACAATAAAGGACTTGCTTATGAAGATGAGATACAGGTAAACTGGTGCCCCGATCTGAAAATTGTTCTGGCTAACGAAGAGATAGTCGATGGAAAATCAGAACTTGGAGGTCATAAGGTTATTCGTAAACCAATGCGGCAATGGATGCTGAAAATCACTGAATATGCCGATAAGCTTCTGGAAGATCTTGACGAGCTTGACTGGCCGGACAATATTAAGGAGATGCAGCGTAACTGGATCGGCAAATCTGAAGGAGCAAATATTAAATTTAAAATTGCAGATAATAACCAGATAATTGAGGTTTTCACTACACGATCAGACACCCTGTTTGGTGCTACATATATGGTGCTGGCTCCCGAGCATGAACTGGTAGCCAAAATAACTATACCGGAAAACAAGAAAACAGTAGAGGAATATATTCAAAAAGCAACTGTTAAAAGCGATCTGGAAAGGACTGATCTGGCAAAGGAAAAAACCGGGGTTTTTACCGGGGCATATGCCATTAACCCGGCAAATAATCAAAAAATCCCTATATGGGTAGCCGACTATGTATTAATATCTTACGGTTCGGGTGCTATTATGGCTGTTCCGGCTCATGATCAGCGTGACTGGGAATTTGCCCGCCATTTTGATCTTCCGATTATTCCCGTACTGGAAGGGGGCGATATTGAAAAAGAGGCTTTTATTGAAGATGGGGCACATATTAATTCCTGCTTCCTGGATGGTCTCGGTAAAGAGGATGCAGTAAACAAAATGGACAACTGGCTTATTGGGAAAAAAATAGGCAAAAAAGAAATTAATTATAAATTACGCGATTGGGTATTTTCCAGGCAACGGTACTGGGGTGAACCATTCCCTGTCCTGAAATACGAAGACGGAACTGTCCGCTGCCTTGATGAAGATGAGCTTCCTGTCACCTTGCCGGATGTTGACAAATATGAACCCTCGGGAACCGGGGAATCACCACTTGCCACTATCGATTCATGGCTCTATATTACCGATCCGAAAACAGGTAAAAAAGCCAGGCGCGAAACAAATACAATGCCTCAGTGGGCAGGAAGCTGCTGGTACTACCTCAGATTCTGTGATCCCGGGAATGACGAAAAGGCATGGTCGGATGAAGCAGAAAAATACTGGATGCCGGTAGATCTTTATGTTGGTGGTGTAGAGCATGCTGTACTGCATTTATTATATGCCCGTTTCTGGCATAAAGTACTGTACGACCTCGGACTGGTTTCCACAAAAGAACCTTTTAAAAAACTTGTAAATCAAGGGCTTATACTAGGTGAAGATGGTGAGAAAATGAGTAAATCAAGAGGTAATGTTATTAATCCCGATAGTGTTATTGAAAATTATGGAGCCGATAGCCTGAGATTATATGAAATGTTTATGGGACCTCTTGAAAAAGTGAAACCATGGTCGGAAAATGGAGTGAAAGGGGTGTTTGGTTTCCTTATCAGAACATATAAATTTTTTGCAAATCCTGATAATATCAATAAAGAAACCGAAGATCCTGATACACTTAAAGCTCTGCATCAAACCATAAAGAAAGTTGAAAATGATATTGAAGGGTTAAGATTCAATACTGCGATTTCGCAAATGATGATCTTTACAAATCATTGTCTGAAAGCCGGGACTGTTACAAGAAACACAGCAGAAATATTTACTAAATTATTATCACCGTTTGCTCCTCACCTGGCTGAAGAACTGTGGGAGGTACTTGGAAATGAACCGAGTATTGCAAATGAAAAATTTCCGGCATATAGTGAAGAATTTCTTAAAGAAGACACTTTCGAGTATCCTGTTTCATTTAATGGAAAACTAAGATTTAAAATAGAGCTTTCCATCTCACTGGGCAAGGAGGAAATAGAAGAGGCTGTTCTGAATGACAAAAGAGCAGAACGGTGGCTCGACGGGAAAAAGCCTAAGAAATTAATCGTTGTTCCCAAACGAATAGTAAATGTTGTGGTATGAAGTATCAGAAAAAAATAAAAAATTGAATAGGAAAATTGTTTATTTTTTGTTTCTGCTATTTTCAGGGATACTAATATTTATTAACCCTGCCTGCAAAAGAACTACCGGTACTTTTAGCGAGGTATTACCAACAGACAGTATTACAACGCCAAAAGCTGTTCATTTAAAATATGGCATTTCGTATGA
This sequence comes from Bacteroidales bacterium, assembly GCA_021163295.1. GTDB lineage: Bacteria > Bacteroidota > Bacteroidia > Bacteroidales > VadinHA17 > JADFUQ01. The sequence continues at coordinate 29,364 of JAGGXD010000201.1, read as the reverse complement.
TTCATTAAATATAATTGAAGGGAAAATAAGAAGAAACCAGTTCCTCTCCGATCTCTTATCAGAATATAGAGTTCCCAACCCTGATATTAATCAGGTTGTCCAATTATCCCGTGAAGTATTTGATGTCAGGAAAATTAAAAGGGGTAATCCTTACGTTGTTTTTCAAACCAAAGACAGTCTTAATAGAACAAGGTACGTAGTATATGAACATACGCCAACAGATTACATTGTCTTTGACCTGGGAGATTCAATAAATGTTTATAAAGAAACCAAACAAATTATTGCCGAACAGAAAACAGCTTCGGGTATAATATCTGTTTCATTGTGGAATACAATAAACGAGGAAAGCCTTAATTTGGTTCTTGTAAATGATCTCTCTGAAATTTTTGCCTGGAGTATAGATTTTTTCGGATTACAAAAAGGCGATTCGTTTAAAATAGTATATGAAGAACAGTATGTTGACAGTACTTCAATAGGGATCAGTAAAATTTATGCTGCCTGGTTTAACCATATGGGGGAAGACTTTTTTGCAATTCCGTTTGTTCAGAACAACAGTGAAAGTTATTTTGATATTAACGGGAATAGTCTCAGGAAGGCATTTCTGAAAGCCCCGTTACGATTTTCCAGGATAAGTTCCAGGTTTTCAAACAGCCGTTTACATCCAATATTAAAAATCCGACGCCCCCACCATGGGGTGGATTATGCAGCTCCTGTCGGTACGCCTGTTCATGCTATCGGTGATGGAAAAATAATTAAAACAGGATATTTTGGTGGTGCGGGACGAATGGTAAAGATCAGGCACAATTCTGTTTATACAACTGCTTATATGCATCTTAGCAGGTATGGGAAGGGTGTAAAGTCGGGCAAATATGTTAAACAAGGGGATATAATCGGTTATGTAGGCAGCTCAGGATTATCAACAGGTCCTCATCTGGATTTCAGATTCTATAAATATGGAACTCCCATTGATCCTCTTAAGGTAAAAGCACCACCGGTAGAACCGGTTTCAGAAGAAAACAGGGAAGATTACGAAAAAGTAAAAAGTGTTATTACCGATTTGTTAAATACTGTCCACTAATTTTTCAATCACCAGCGGGTAGTGTTCATATTCGAGTTTGTGTACTTTGTTCGCCAATGAACCTGCTGTTTCACCCTGTTCAATTTTACACCTTGCCTGAAAAATGATATCCCCTTTATCATACTCTTCATTTACATAATGAATAGAGATTCCTGATTCCTTCTCCTTGTTTTCCAGAACAGTCTCGTGCACCCTGGCCCCGTACATTCCTTTTCCTCCGTATTTGGGAAGAAGTGCAGGATGAATATTGACAATACGATTCGGGTAAGCTCTTAAAAAATCTTTTGGCATCAACCAGAGAAATCCTGCTAACACAATAAAATCAATCTTGTATTCCTCAAGAAGTTTCAATACAGTGTAATTATTGAAATCTTCTCTGGAGAAAAACCTGTTTGATACACCTGATAATTGTGCTCGCTGAAGCACATAGGCCTCCCTTTTATTGGATAAGACCAGGGATACTTCAATATTACTCGTCTTTTTAAAGTATTCAATGATATTTTTTGCATTTGTTCCGTTACCTGAGGCAAAAATACAGATATGTTTCATTTTTAACGCTTTATATTCATTAACTATATTCAAAATTAAAATTTATTTTCTTTTTTTTTAAAAAAAGATAGACAATAGATTAAAAAACATTATTTTTATTTGAATAATAATTTTGATTTACATTTCTTTGCAGCGTAATTATTTATCTTTTTTAGTATTAATTAAAATTTAAAGGTATGTCTGACATTGCATCAAGAGTAAAAGCGATTATCGTTGACAAATTAGGTGTTGATGAAAATGAAGTTACACCGGAAGCCAGTTTCACAAACGATCTGGGTGCTGACTCTCTTGACACTGTTGAATTGATCATGGAATTTGAAAAAGAATTCAACATTGGAATTCCTGATGATCAAGCTGAAAATATTTCAACCGTAGGAGAAGCAATCAAGCATCTCGAAGAAAGCATCAAGTAAGAATTGCCTCTAATTTCCCAAAAACAACATCGAAAATGGAGTTAAAAAGGGTAGTAGTCACTGGAATTGGTGCTATTACACCATTGGGCAATACAGTTAGTGATTTCTGGGAAGCCCTGAAGAATGGTGTAAGTGGCTGTGACCTTATTACACATTTCGATGCCGAGAAATTCAAAACCAGGTTTGCCTGTGAGGTAAAGAATTTCGATCCTAAAGAACACTTTGACAGGAAAGAGCTCCGCAAGCTTGACCGATATGCACAATATGCATTGGTAGCTACAGACGAAGCCATTACTGATTCAGGCATTGATCTTGAGAAAGTGGACAAAGACAGGGTTGGAGTGATTTACGGTTCGGGTATTGGCGGAATAGAAACATTCCTGAAGGAAGCAGTAGATTTTGCTAAGGGTGATGGGACTCCGCGTTTCAGTCCTTTCTTTATCCCGAAGATGATCTCTGATATTGCTGCGGGTCACATTTCCATAAAATACGGATTCAGGGGGCCAAATTTCGGGACTGTTTCGGCATGTGCCACTTCTACTAACGCATTACTGGACGCGTATAATTATATACGCCTTGGCAAAGCTGATATTTTTGTGTCCGGCGGATCTGAAGCATCTGTTAATGCTGCCGGTGTTGGTGGGTTTAACTCAATGCAAGCCATTTCAACCAACAACGAGAATTACAAAACTGCCTCAAAGCCGCTTGATGCAAATCGTGATGGTTTTGTTATGGGGGAAGGAGCAGGAACGCTTATTCTTGAAGAATATGACCATGCTATTAAACGTGGTGCTAAAATTTATGCTGAAGTTGCCGGCGGAGGAATGTCGGCTGATGCGTATCATTTAACTGCACCCCACCCGGAAGGGCTTGGTGCTGTTTTAGTAATGAAAAATGCATTAGATGATGCAGGAATGAAACCTGAAGAAATCGACTATATTAATATTCACGGAACTGCAACTCCCCGTGGAGATATTTCTGAAATTCTTGGGATACTTAATGTGTTCGGAGAGCATGCTTATAAAATGAACATTAGTGCCACTAAATCAATGACAGGTCATTTGCTGGGAGCAGCAGGTGCTGCAGAAGCTATTATTTCAATATTTGCTTTGAAAAATGGCATTATACCTCCGACAATTAATCATACAACTCCTGATCCTGAAATTGATAATAAGCTGAACTTTACTCTGAATAAAGCCCAGAAACGTGAAATTAACGTTGTTCTAAGTAACACTTTTGGGTTTGGTGGTCATAATGCCAGCATAATATTAAAGAAACATATTGTTTAGTCTTGACAAAAAACTCAAATTTAACCTCTCAAATGATTTTTTCGAAGGGTCTTCGAACCCGTTTAAAGTTTACCAAGTTCCTGGGGTTTATTCCCGGGAATTTTTATTTATACAAACTTGCTTTTATTCATAGCTCTGCACCTCTTAAATTGCATAACGGATCGCTATTGAATAACGAAAGGCTTGAATTCCTTGGTGACGCCATTCTCGAAGCTATTGTATCTGATATCATATATAAACAGTTCCCTAATAAAAATGAAGGTTTTCTTTCGAAGGTCCGCGCCAGAATTGTACAGCGTGATACTCTTAATCATATTGCTGTAGATTTGGGTATTCCACAATTGCTTCAATCCCAGATAAATAAAGACAATACCACACTTAATCCTTTTGGTAATGCCCTGGAATCTCTGCTTGGAGCAATATATCTTGATAAGGGATACAATAAAACAAAAAAGTATGTTGTAAAAAAAATTCTCTCTGACAACTTCCTTACTGAAGAGATAATTACTAATGGAACCGACTTTAAAAGCCAAATACTTGAGTGGGGGCAGAAAAATAAAAATGAAATTATTTTTTCAAACGAAGAAATGCCAAACAACTATCAAAATGAACACCTGTTTTTTTCAACACTAATAATTGAAAACCAAAAAGCCGGATCAGGTAAGGGAATGTCCAAGAAAGAAGCTGAACAAAATGCCGCTGAACAAGCACTCCTCCGGATTAAAAATGGCAATTGATTTCTTTTCTCCAAATTCCAAAATTTCGTACATTTAAGAAATTTTTAATTGAGTTTTGAAAAAGAAAAAACATAAACTAACTTTTCAATTTGATTTCAACTTTTTCCTGCTTGGTATTTCATCTTCAGAGAATGACTATCATCTTAGCTGGGAGATGAATAAAGTACTGGAAATCAGTCTGAAAAAAGGTGCCGACCATTTTACTAAAAGGAAAGAAATTGAACAGGTTTTTTCGGTTTACACATTTTATGATGAAGAAGCCTACCTGCAATATTTTTTAATCGTCAATAAAAGCGAGAAGGGTTTTTTAATTGAAGAATTACGTAACATTGATTATTTCCTGCAAATTCACGGAGATCTATCAGACAACCAAAAACAACAGGTCATTTCTTCAGTTAAGAATATTAAAGGGGTTTCCGGCGTTTTCAAGCTGGATATAAATACTCTGAAATCAAAGAATAGACTTATTATTGAATAAAAAAAGGGACCGCTTATGCAATCCCTTCTTTAACCCTAAATTAACTTACCTATGAAAAAAAAAATATTACTTCTTATCTGAAACAACAATATTTATAACTCCATCCTCACTTGTTTCGATCGTAATCACTTTCACCTTATTTAATGCAATATCCGTGCCAGATTTTTTGTCTTTCACAATAAATTCAAGTTCTTTCCCATCTTTTGTTACAAAACGTATAGGTTTTTCGCTGCTTTCCAGTACAATAATACTTTTATCATCAGCTTCTTTTTTCATTATAAAAACATTCCCCTTATCATCTTTATGCATATCCGCAAAACTTTCTCCATCATCATCAACAATTACTTTAATTTCCATTTCTTTCATATCTACATCTATATCTGTATCAAAGTCAACAGAATCTTTAACTGAAAATGCATAAACATGACCCATTTTATCTCCGTGATGAACCTTAACATCCATCCCCGATAGTTCATGGATCATCTTTTGAATTTCATCTTTATCCATATCTTCATCAAGAGTAAATGAAGTATCAACGGTTGTTGCGTCATTTTTCTTTACTGTAATATGAACCTTCTTATTATCTTTTTCCTGGGCAAAAAGAAAAGCTCCGGTAAAGAGGCAGAAACTTGCAGCAAATAATATTTTTTTGAGACTGGTTTTTTTCATGATTATGATTTTAATAATTCCTGAAACAAAGATAGGCTAAACTAATGTTAACAAATATTAAGAGGATGTTAAATATTGTTAAAAAACAATATGAATAATAAAATCAGAACTATATTTGTATTGATATGAGCAAGAAGAAAATCTGGGTTTTAGCTATCCTCATGACGCTTGGTTTACTGGGTCTGATACTTGTACAGGGATATTGGATAAAAAGGGCTGTTAAACTTAAAGAGCAACAATTTAAGTATTTTGTAAACCAGGCGTTATCAGCTGTAATAAATGAGTTGGAAGTAAGAGAAGCACTTATTTATGTTGTGGATGAAATGGTGCTTTCAGGGGTTGATTCAGCAGTCAAACCATTTCAATACAATTTCTCTTCCTATTCTGATATTGGGTTTCAATTTTCAAAAGAAAATGGCAGGTTAAATGATATAAAGATCGAAACAAACACTTCATTTTATCAACAAGATCTTTACCTATTTGAAAGTTTACAAAACAATAGTTTTTCTATTCGTGATAGTATCGGGGTAAGTATTATTGATCCGGACATGAATGATCCCCGAGAAATTTTTTCCTATCCTAACCAGATTGCTAACGCATATTTGAAGCAAAAAGTAAATAACAAAACCGTGATCATTAATAAGGTTATGAATAAGATGATCAAAAGAAAACCGGAAATTGAAAAAAGAATTGATTTTAACACCATGAATAAGTTATTGGAAAAGGAACTCAAAAAGCGTGGTATTAATATAAACTATCAGTTTGCTATAGAAAAAGTGAACGCCGGCATGCTATGTAAAACGAATGATTTTAGAACGAAAACTAAATCGGATGTATATTTACGGGCACTGTTTCCAAACGATCTGTTTTCATCCAGGGCATTTCTTGCCCTGTATTTTCCAAAAGAAAAAAAACTATTTTATAAATCACTGGGGTTCATAGGAGCTTCTTCAACTTTCCTGACAATCTTCCTGATAATGACATTTATTGCTACGTTGTTAATAATATTCAGACAGAAAAAGCTATCACAAATTAAGACAGATTTTGTGAACAATATGACACATGAATTAAAAACGCCCATTTCAACTATTTCTCTTGCCTCTCAAATGCTCAAAGATAAGGGGATAGGCATTACAGGAAAAAAACTTAAACATATCTCAGGAATAATTGAACAAGAAAGTAAACGCCTTGGTTACCAGGTTGAAAAAGTGCTCCAAATGGCAATATTTGATAAAGGAAAAATTAAATTAAATTATGAAGAAATTGATGCCCATTTACTGCTATCCAATGTAGCATCAAACTTTGAGATGCAGATCAAGAATAAAAATGGCAATATTATTTTGGACATAAACGCAAAAAATAGAATTATCAGAGCAGATGAAGTACATTTTTTAAATGTCTTGTCAACCCTCGTTGATAATGCTATAAAATATTGTAATACAGAACCGGAAATAACTCTCTCTGCATGGGATACCAGGAAAAAATTGTTTATTGCAGTAAAAGACAATGGGATTGGTATCTCAAAAAAAGACCAGAAAAGAATATTTGAAAAGTTTTATCGTGTTTCAACTGGTAATATTCACAACGTAAAAGGATTTGGACTTGGTCTTTGTTATGTTAAAACCATTGTTGAAGAACACGGGGGATCAATAAATATTGAAAGTCAAACCGGAAAAGGCTCACGCTTTATATTATCATTCCCTCTTAATACAAATAACCATGGATAAGACAAGAATATTGCTAGCAGAAGATGATGAGAACCTGGGATCTCTGTTAAAGGAATATCTGAATGCAAAAGGCTATGAAACTGAGCTCTACGGTGACGGGAACAAAGCATACAAAGGTTTTATAAAAGAATATTTTAATCTTTGCCTTCTGGATGTTATGATGCCTGAAAAGGATGGATTTACGCTTGCCAAAGAAATAAGGCAAATAAACAGCGATATACCAATACTTTTTCTCACTGCAAAATCGATGAAAGAAGATGTTTTGGAAGGGTTTTCAATAGGCGCTGACGATTATATTACGAAGCCTTTCAGCATGGAAGAGCTTCTTTACCGAATCGAAGCTATCCTTCGCCGTACTAAACAAGAAACTTTGCAGGAAAATAAAACCTGCCCGATTGGTAAATATATTTTTGACAAACAAAATCAATTCCTTAAGAAAGGAAACAAAAAAAAGAAGCTTACAACTAAAGAATCAGAATTACTGAAACTTCTTTGCAACAATAAGAATAAAGTTCTTGAAAGAAATTTTACACTACGCACTATATGGATTGATGATAATTATTTTAATGCCCGTAGCATGGATGTATATATCACTAAGCTACGCAAATACCTGAAAGATGATCCGTCAATTCAGATCATAAATGTACATGGGAAAGGCTTTAAACTTATTTGCTGAATTTGAAATCTGATGTAATAGTTTTTCGCGCTAGTCCAACTTCAGAACAGCCAGGAAAGCCTGCTGAGGAACTTCAACATTTCCAACCTGCCTCATTCGCTTTTTCCCCTTTTTCTGCTTTTCCAGCAACTTTCTCTTTCTAGTAATATCACCTCCATAACACTTTGCAGTTACATCTTTCCGCAAAGCTTTTATTGTTTCGCGGGCAATAATTTTCGATCCGATTGCCGCCTGGATAGGGACATCAAATTGCTGCCTTGGAATAAGTTCTTTGAGCCTTACACACATTTTGCGGCCCAGTGCATATGCATTATCCTTATGAATTAATGATGACAAAGCATCCACCATTTCTGAATTCAACAAAATATCAAGTCTCACAAGATTAGCTTTTTCAAACCCCGATTGAAAATAATCAAAAGAGGCATACCCTTTTGAAATACTCTTTAGCTTATCGTAAAAATCAAATACAATTTCAGCAAGAGGCAGTACAAAAGTCAATTCTACCCTGTTGCTTGTCAGATAGACCTGGTTTTTAATAACCCCTCTCTTTTCTATACATAAATTCATAACAGACCCTACATATTCTGCCTTCGAAATAATCTGTGCAGTAATGTAAGGTTCTTCAATGTAATCAATATGAGTTTGCTCCGGCAATCCTGATGGATTATGCACTTCAATAACCTCCCCCCTGGTTGTATATGCAAGGTAAGATACATTGGGAACCGTTGTTATCACATTCATATCAAACTCACGGTCGAGCCGCTCCTGAACAATCTCCATGTGAAGCAGACCAAGAAACCCGCAGCGAAATCCAAATCCCAGTGCTGCAGATGATTCCGGTTCAAAAGTAAGTGATGCGTCATTCAGCTTAAGCTTCTCAATAGAGTTTCTTAATTCCTCATAATCATCGGCATCCACAGGATATATACCTGCAAAAACCATTGGTTTTACATCTTCAAAACCTTCAATCGCTTTACCACACGGTCTGTCAACATGAGTGATAGTATCTCCTACTTTCACCTCTGATGAAGTTTTGATCCCCGATATAATATATCCCACATCACCGACACTTAATTCTTTCCTTGGTTCCAGTTTAAGTTTCAAAACACCTATTTCATCAGCATGGTACTTCTTGCCAGTCGCAACAAATTGTACCGGGTCCCCTTTTTGTATCGTGCCGTTAATAATTTTAAAATATGCATGTATCCCACGGAAAGAATCAAAAATCGAATCAAAAATCAAGGCTTGCAATGGGGCATCCGGATCACCTTCAGGAGAAGGGATTTTCTGGATAACCTCCTCTAATATTAATTCAACCCCCATTCCTGTTTTCCCGCTGGCTTCAATAATATCATCCCTTTCACACCCTAGAAGATCTGTTATCTGGTCTTTTACCTCTTCAGGCATGGCATTGTCCAGATCCATTTTATTCAATACAGGAATTATTTCCAGATCATGTTCTATTGCAAGGTAAAGATTTGAAATTGTCTGTGCCTGTATTCCCTGTGTGGCGTCAACAATAAGTAAAGCTCCTTCGCATGATGCTATTGACCGTGATACTTCGTATGAAAAATCAACATGCCCCGGAGTGTCAATCAGGTTCAAAAAGTATTTCCGGTCGCCTGAAAAATATTCCATCTGAATTGCATGACTCTTGATCGTAATTCCCCTTTCTCTCTCAAGATCCATATTATCAAGCACCTGATCCTGAAAATCCCTGCCATCAAGTGTCCCCGTTTTTTGGAGTAACCTGTCGGCAATCGTACTCTTTCCGTGATCAATGTGAGCAATTATGCAAAAGTTCCTTATGTTTTTCATTTTTCCCTTACGCCATTGAAATATCCCACAAAGATATTCTTTTCATTAAATATGAATCTCTTTCTTCCTCTTTTCAATATTTCATTTTGCAATCTAGATGAAATTGGGTATTTTTATTTGATTATATAATGATAAGTATTCAGTTGATTAATGATAACTTTTTATAAAAAACAAAAATACCTGTTATGAAATCAAACCGAAGAAAATTTCTGAAAAATTCATTGACTGCCGCCGGCACGCTGGCACTAAGTTCAATGTTTAAAAGTGCTTATGGTAGTGAAGCTGAAAAAGCCCTGAACCGTGTTTCACTTTTACCACCGGAGAAAGTAGCTACTGATGAGGATTTTTGGTACTGGGTTCAACGCTCCTTTACCTCATCATCAAATATGATGAATCTGAATAATGGTGGTGTTTGTCCGCAACCCAAAATAGTTCAGGATGCATTTGAAAAATATAACCGTATATGTAATGAAGGTCCTGCATATTATATGTGGCATGTATTTGGAAAAGGAAGAGAATCGGTTAGAGAATCGCTGGCTAAACTGGCAGGATGTTCATCTGAAGAGATCGCTATTCAGAGAAACACAACTGAAGCGCTTGAAACTGTAATTTTCGGACTTGAACTTGAAAAAGGAGATGAAGTGGTGCTTACTAAACAAGACTATCCAAATATGATCAATGCATGGAAACAAAGAGAAAAACGGGATGGTATTGTACTGAAATGGATTAATCTACCCCAACCTGTTGAGGATGATGATCTTATTGTTAAAACTTATGTTGATGCATTCACCTCAAAAACAAAGATAATTCAGATAATGCATGTAATAAACTGGACAGGTCAGATATTACCTGCTAAAAAGATAGCACGCGAAGCACATAAACGAGGTATTGAAGTAATGCTCGATGGAGCCCATGCTTTTGCACATTTCGAATTTAAAATTCCTGATACTGAAGTTGATTACTATGGCACAAGCTTGCATAAGTGGCTTTATGCACCTTTTGGCACCGGTATGCTTTATGTTAAGAAAGACAAAATAAAGAAGATATGGCCTCTCACAGCTCCGGGCGATCCCCAATCAGATAATATTATTAAATTTGAAGCTATGGGTACACGTTCGTTCCCGGCTGAGCTGGCAATTGGCAAGGCTATTGATTTTTATTATATGATTGGAGCGAAAAGAAAAGAAGAAAGACTCAGATACCTGAAAAACTACTGGATGAACGGAATAAATGAAATAACAGGGGCTAAATTCTTTACCTCTTTTAAGCCTGAATATGCATGCGGTTTAGGAAATTTTGCCATTGAGGGAATTGACCCAGCTGATATTCAGGTAGCACTGCTTGACAAATATAAAATTTACACAATTGTTATTAACTGGGAAAATATTCACGGAATAAGAGTAACTCCTAATCTATATACAACTACCAGGGAATTGGATAAATTTGTAAACGCTGTAAAAACTATCGTTAAGGAAAAGAGAGGATAATCCAAACATAAAAAGCAGCAATATTCTTAATAAACTGTCTATAAATAATAGCTCGTTCTGAGAAATCTAATTTATTATCAAAATATTTGGATTTTTATGAAATTTTTATTGCATTAACACGTCTAATAATATGACACTCCTAAATTCTGGTTTCCTGTGGAAATAACAATTGAAAATCTGGGTAAGACCTACCGGAACGGAAACAATGCCCTGAAAGAGGTAACCCTGAACATTGAGAACGGAATGTTTGGATTACTTGGTCCGAACGGTGCCGGAAAATCAACCCTGATGAGAATTCTGGTTACACTGATGAAACCAAGCACAGGTCAGGTAAAAGTAAATCAACTGGACCTGATTAAAAACCGTAAAGAGATACGTGCTATGATGGGTTATCTTCCACAGGATTTTCGCTTTTTTTCAAAATTACGCACCTCTGAATTCCTGGATTATGCCGCCCGCTTATCCGGCATGAAAAACCGCCACAGCCGGAACATTGCCGTGGAAAAGATGCTCGAAGAAGTTGGTTTATTTGAAGCCCGGGACCGTAAAGCAAGCAAACTATCGGGTGGAATGAAAAGGCGGCTTGGTATTGCACAGGCACTTATAAATGAGCCAAAAATCATAATTATTGATGAACCTACTACCGGCCTCGATCCCGAGGAAAGGATACGATTCAGAAACCTGCTCTCAACAATGAGTACAAAAGATATTATCATCATCCTTTCCACTCACATTGTAGGGGATATTTCAAGCACATGTAATCAAATGGCTTTGCTCGACCGGGGGGAGTTGGTGTTTTCAGGTCCACCCGACACACTTATCCAACAAACCAAAGGGCATGTCTGGCTTGTGCAAGCAAATGAAAAAGATTACCTTGAACTGAATAAAAGATACCCTGTTGTTTCCAGTATTCCTGTTGAAGGTGGTTGGGAAATACAGGTTGTTGCCGACAAACTAAACGATTTCAGGGCAAAAAAAATCGATCCTAACCTGGAGCATGCATACATTCATTTTATGGAAAACAAACAGGAAACCAGAGAAATAATTCAAGCATTATGATCTCGATATATCATATCCGTTCCATTGCAAAATACGAGGTAAAAACGCTCTCCCGCAGCTGGTTTTTTCGCATTTTCGGAATATTATCCCTGGTCGTTCTGTTTTTCTTTAATCTGATGACGCAGACCAACATTGAAGGTCCGGAATGGAATATCGTGGCTATTCCAGCAGGTATTCCTTATGCTAATCTGCTAATTTTAAATGTAGCGCAGGCAATAATCGCAGTCTTTCTTGCTTCCGATTTTCTGAAACGGGATAAAAAACTGGACACCACCGAGGTAATTTATATGCGATCGATGACTAACGGAGATTATGTTATTGGAAAAACCGTAGGCAATTTAGTTGTTTTCTTTGCAATTAATTTTATCGTACTGCTCATGGCGCTGATATTTAATATGGCTGTTAAGGGTCATGAAACCGATTTTATGGCGTACATTTACTACTTACTACTTATCAGCCTTCCTACTCTTATGTTCATTTTAGGTGCATCTTTTCTGCTAATGAGCATCATCAGGAACCAGGCTATTACATTTATCCTGCTTCTTGGCTATATTGCCCTCACACTTTTTTACCTGAAAACCAAAGTGTACTACCTCTTTGATTACATGGCTTTCAATATCCCCCTGATGAAATCGGAATTTGTAGGCTTTAGTAATTTGAATGAAATTTTGGTTCACCGGGGTATCTATTTTTTTCTTGGTCTCGGATTTATTTCTCTAACTGTTTTTCTCCTAAAAAGACTACCCCAATCAAAGGGCATGAATTATGTATCGCTAATTTTTGGCATATTGGCTATTGCATTCAGTATCGGTCTCATGAACAACCATATCCAAAGATTCCAGCACGATCAACAAACCCGTGATTCTATCATTTCTCTCAACAACCGGTATGCTTCTGAGCCGGTTTTTGATATCACACGTCATAATATTTCTTTGCAGCATACCGGTAAAACTATTGAAGTGGATTCAAAGATCACACTTCAAAACAATAATAATTCATCTGCAGATGAAATTATTCTAAACCTGAATCCGGGGCTTGTAGTTGAATCAATTCACTCCGGTACAGATCAACTTGAGTATTTACGAAAACAACATTTGATAATCATACAACCCGGCCGGGAAATTTCTTCTGCCGATACATTTCAACTAACCATTAAATACAGGGGCAATATTATTGAGTCATATTGTTATCTTGATATTGACGAAGAGACACGTCAAACAAAATACGGACCGGATATATTTAATATTCCCAAAAAGTACAGTTTTATCTCCCCTGAATATGTATTGCTGACCCAGGAAACAGGCTGGTACCCAAAGAGTGGTGTGACATACAGCTCAACCAACCCCAATTGGCTACACAAAGATTTTACGGAATTTACACTGGATGTTCAAACAAGTCACAATATTATTCCCGTCTCCCAGGGGAAAATACTGGAAAAAGAAAATGGATGGATGTTTTCCCCGGAGCACCCTCTGCCGCAAATATCGCTTGCCATAGGAGATTATGAAAAAATAACTATTGACACAAACAATATTCAATTCAGTGTATATTATAAAACAGGCCACGACTTTTTTTCCGGATCCCTGCCGGAAATAAAAGATACTATCACCGCGATAATATTTGAGCGGTTTGAGGACTACCAGCGAAATATTAACCTTAGCTACCCATTCTCCCGGTTTAGTATTGTTGAAACACCTGTTCAGTTTGCCTCGTACAATCATATCTGGTCAAGTGGATTCGGGATCGTGCAGCCCGAGATCATTTTCTTTCCTGAAAAAGGTTTACTAACCCAGGAAGTTGATTTTAAGGGACAGGTGAAAAAATTTAAACGGTGGTCGAAATGGTCTAAAGAAAGTTCTACAGATAAACAATACCAGGTGCGTGCCCTGAACGATTTCTGTAACCTGTTTATAAATGAAATGGGACGACCCAATTGGCAAAGAGGTAGTGGAAGGGGCACCTGGCAACCGGAAGAAACACTCAATCACTATTTTATTTTTCCAATTTTTTACAACTTCTCAAACTATATCGAATCAGAAAACTGGCCTATAATAAACAGAATTGTAGAAGCTTATCTTCAAAGCTCAAATTCAGATGAGCGCTTTACATGGATGCGAGATTTTACCGGTGTTAGTGAAGATGAAAAAGCTAACATGGCATTACAATATAAAAGCTTTAGTGAATTGTTGCTGGATAAGGAACAAAAAACAATTATTGATAATATAATTAAACTAAAGGGCGAAGTTTTATTCTCTATTATTAAAACAAAAGCAGGACAGGAAGAGTTTGACAAGTTCCTGTATGATTTTTTTACCGAAAATCTTTACCGGAAAGTCAGTTTTAAAGAATTCAATGAAAAACTTTACGAAAAATTTAACCTTAGTCTAAACCAATACATGGATAACTGGTTCAGCGGTATTCAGATGCCGGGTTTTTTATTCAGTCCGATTATTGGAAAAAACGTGAAAGATGGCGAGCGGATTCTTAGCATGGTTCAGTTTAAAGTGTCTAATTTAGAAAACGCTGATGGAGTAATAAAGATACGATTCAGATTGAGCTCCCAGGGAGGTGGAAGGGGAAGGGGAAGAGGCAGATTCCAGGGAGGTAAAGAGGAAGAGGATAATACGGTTGAAAAAGTGATTTATCTGGAGAAGGGACAAACCAAGGAGCTTAGCTATTTATTCGATAATGATCCCCGAATGATGACAATCCATACATTGACATCCAAAAATATTCCATCTACAATTACAAAAAACTTTCCGAAACTTGAAGATAATTTCAAGATACAATCGGTGGAATATGAAAGGTTAACTGATAATCCTGTTCGAAATTTAGAAGAAAATGAGATCATTATCGATAATGAAGACCCTGAGTTTTCTGTGGTCCAGCCCGAGAGTGAAGGTTTGTTAATTAAACTTTTATTCCCTCCTGATGAATCCGATGTAGAATATACCGGCTTTCGAACCTGGCGGGCACCCATTAACTGGACCCCCACAACAAACTCTTCATTTTATGGTAAATATATCCGTTCTGCCAGTTATGTAAGGTCAGGATCAGGCGACCGGAAAGCCATTTGGAAAGTACCAATAAAAGAAACCGCTTATTATGATGTTTACTATTATATTGAAAATGTACAACAGAGACGGTCAAAAGATAAACCTAAGGGGGAATACCAATTTGTAATTCATCATAATAACGGAACCGACGAGCCGGTTCTCTCGCTGAATAATGATCAAACAGGCTGGAACCACCTCGGCTCCTACTATTTTTCTCCTGATACAGCAATTGTTGAGCTGACAAACAATTCAGAGAGTCGTGTTGTAGTTGCAGATGCAATAAAATTTGTTAAACAATAATATTAAAAAACATGAGTACTGAAAAAAAAATAGTGCGATCTGTTATCTTGTTCACACTTTCCCTAATGACATTAACTCTACCGGCACAAACTTTGATTACACTCGAAAAAGCGATTGATATTGCCGGCGTTAACAGTCCTGATATTAAAATATCTATGCTGAACCTCCAACGTTACAGGGAGTCGCTGAATGCACAAAAAGCTTCCCAGAAATCACAATTCAGGTTCAATCTAACCCCGGCAGAATACAGCAAAACCCGGCAGTTTGACACCCGGTTCTCAGAATGGTACACGAACGAATCATTCAGGACATCCGGTACATTCAGGGTTGACCAGCGCATTCCGTTCTCTGATGGTACATTATCGCTTGTTAATAATCTTAGATGGCAAAAAAGCAAATCTGATTTTCAAAATGTTCAATCCGATAATGAATCATTTATTAACTACTTATACCTGAGTCTTAACCAGCCTTTGTTTACATACAACCAAACAAAACTGGATCTGAAAGAAATTGAGCTGGCTTACGAAAATGCACATATAAGCTATACTCTTCAAGAACTTAATCTTGAAAAAAATGTAACACAATTCTTTTATAATGTATATATGGCCCAAATGAATCTGACTATTGCACAGGAAGAGCTGGAAAATACAGAGGAAAGTTATTCGATAATTAAAAACAAAGTGGATGCCGGACTTGCAGCAAGAGAAGAACTCTACCAGGCTGAGTTAAACCTGGCTACAGCCAAATCAAGTCTGCAAAATCAGGAGGTAACCCTTGAAAATGCTAAAGACGAGTTTATCCGCTTCCTGGGCATGGACCTGTATGAGGAAATACTCATTGCAGCCGACATCACTACTTCACCGGTTGAAGTGGACATGGAGAAAGCCGTGAATTATGGGCTAAACTCAAGAATGGAGTTGCGACAACGTGAAATTGACCTGCAATCTTCGCAGTTTCAGCTAATCCGAACTAAGGCCCTGAATGAGTTCAGGGGAGATATGGAATTATCCATTGGTTTAACCGGCGATAATGAAAACTTCACAGACATCTACAATAACCCCACTCAAAACCCAAGGGTAGCTGTTTCGTTTAACATACCGATATTTGACTGGGGAGAACGAGAGGCACGCATTAAAGCCCAGGAGGCAGTTGTCCAAACCCAGGAGCTAAATCTGTCTGAGGAAAAAAAGCAAATTATTATTGATATCCGCAAAGTTTACAGAAACCTGATCAACCAGCAAAATCAAATTGAAATTGCTAAACAAAACGAAATAAATGCTCAGCTTACATACGAGATCAACCTTGA
Source organism: Bacteroidales bacterium (assembly GCA_021163295.1). GTDB lineage: Bacteria > Bacteroidota > Bacteroidia > Bacteroidales > VadinHA17 > JADFUQ01. The sequence continues at coordinate 12,722 of JAGGXD010000201.1, read as the reverse complement.
ACGATACCAGAACGGTGATCTGACAGGCATGGATCTTAATCTTTATCAAACTCAGCTGTCTGGAAAGAAAACGGCTTATGTCCAGGCTCTTATCAACTATAAAATTGAATTACTGAATTTAAAAATTCAAACACTATACGATTTTGTTAATAAAAAACCTTTAATACCTGAAGAGTTGTTTAAAGAAAAATAAATATTAAAATTTTTAACCATAAACTATAATGATGAAACTTCTTACAAATCTTTCAATCTTAATTATTGGCCTGCTAACTATCACTTCCTGCAACAGGTCGGATGATAAAACAGAAACAGATCTTGCTATTCCTGTATCCACTATGGAAATAAAAGCCGGGGCAATTGAGGAATATGTAAATACCACAGGTACAGCAATGGCTCTAAGCAAAGCAGAGATAAAAGCAGAAATTACCGGCCATTACAAACTAATGACCAATCCAACAACAGGACAGCCATATAAATTAGGTGATAAAGTGAAAGAAGGACAAACACTTATACGCCTTGAGGATAAGGAATATGAAAACAATATTGCCATAGAATCAAAAAGGTTAAACCTTGAAATATCGCAGCAGGAACATGAAAAACAAAAATCACTTTTTGACAAGGGAGGTGTTACACTTCGCGAAATGCGAAATGCGGAAGTCTCCTTTATCAATGCAAAATATGATTACAGGAATGCACAATTAATGTTGGATAAGATGAGCATTAAGGCTCCCATTGCCGGTGTAATTGTAGACCTGCCTTATTTCACACCGGGTACCCGGATTAATACAGGAGATATGCTGATGGAATTGCTTGATTATAAAAAGATGTATATGGAAACAAACCTGCCCGAAAAGTATCTGTCAACAGTTAAACCGGGTCAGACGGTGAGAATAACAAATTACACATTGCCGGAAGATACACTGAGCGGGAAGATCCATGAGCTCTCCCCGGCAATTAATACAGAAACCCGCACTTTCAAAGGAAAAATACTGATAAATAATCCCTTACTCCAGCTTAAACCCGGAATGTTTGTAAATGCTGATATCATTATCAGGAGCAAGGATAGTACTATTGTTATTAGTAAAGATCTTATCCTTTCCAGTCCAACCGGTAAAAAAGTATTTGTTGTAGAACAAGGCACCGCTTTCCAGCGGGAAATAACTATTGGACTTGAAAACCAGGAAAAAGCTGAAGTTTTAAAAGGACTTTCTTTAAATGATCGCCTTGTAACTAAAGGATTTGAAACTCTTAGAAACCGGTCGAAAGTAAAGGTGATTAAGTAGATGAAAAAACTTACAGCATTCGCCATAAATTTCCCGGTAACTATTTCCATGATCGTCCTCGGTATAGTATTGCTTGGGGGTATCTCATACAAAAAGCTTGGTGTTGATCTGTTTCCTGACTTGAATAATCCTCGCATTTTCGTTGAAATAAAAGCAGGGGAACGACCACCTGAAGAAATGGAGAAACAGTATGTCGGGAATATTGAATCCATTGCCATAAGGCAGAAGGGTGTAGTCCAGGTCTCCTCTATTTGTATGGTAGGATCAGCTCAAATAAATGTTGAATACAGTTGGGATACAGACATGGATGAAGCATTTCTCGACCTCCAGAAAAACCTTTCGTCATTTGGTCAGGGGCAGGAAATTGAGGAAATGAATATTACTCAACATGATCCGAATACTGCTCCTGTCATGCTCATTGGTCTGACTCATGAACGAATTTCCGATATGAACGAATTGCGCAAAGTAGGTGAAAACTATATCCGGAATGAATTGGTAAGACTCGAGGGTATAGCTGACGTAAAACTTTCCGGACAGGAAGAAAGTGAAATCCAAATCTCCACCAATAATTATAAGTTAAAAGCATTTAATCTTAGTCTGAACGATATAAGCGGGCAAATTCAAAATTATAACCGGAATGTTTCCGGAGGTACCGTTTCTGAAATGGGGCTTCAATACGTCGTAAAAGGGGTAAGTATTCTGAACGAGGTAAAGGATTTTCAAAATATTATTGTTGGTTACAGATCGGTGGAACAGACAGACCCTGCTACCGGGACCTCCAATATCGGTAAAGCACCTGTGTTTTTAAAAGATGTCGCCGAAATTGAAATGGTAAACCAAAAGCCGGTCAATATTGTCAGGCTCAATGGCCAGCGATGCATAGGTCTTTCAATTTACAAGGAAACCCGGTTCAACACGGTTAAAGCGGTACGGCAGATTTCCGAATCTCTTGAAGATATTGAAAAAGCTCTCCCCGGTTATCACCTGAACATTGTTGCCAATCAGGGAAATTTTATCATTTCTGCCATAAAGGAGGTTGAACAAACGGCTCTGATTGGAATTGTTATAGCCATTTTTGTCCTTTTTATTTTCCTGAGACGTTTTGGCACTACCCTGATTATCAGTCTGGCAATACCTATTTCAATCATTGCCACTTTCAATATGATGTATTTTGCAGATCTCACACTGAACATTATGACCCTGGGAGGACTGGCACTCGGAGCAGGGATGCTGGTTGATAATGCCATCGTGGTAATGGAAAATATTTTCAGAAACCATGAAAGCGGCTTATCTGTAAAAGAGGCAGCCATAAAAGGGGCATCTGAGGTAAGCGGGGCTATTATCGCTTCAACCATTACTACCATCGTTGTGTTTTTACCCATAGTTTATCTGCATGGTGCATCAGGCGAATTGTTTAAAGACGAAGCATGGACCGTGGCTTTTTCCCTGCTCTCATCATTGCTTATCGCAATATTTCTCATTCCCATGCTTTATCACCTTGTTTTTAAGAATCGCCTCTCCCCTCCTTTTGGAAAATCGGTTAAGTTCACGGCTTATGGCAAATTTCTTAAGAAAGCATTGAAATATAAACTCTTCGTAATTTTAGGTGCTGCACTTCTTATTGGCACGGCAGTTCTTATCTTTCCAAAGGTGGGCACCGAATTCATGCCCAAAGCCGATGTAAGAGAGTTTGATGTTGAAATTAATCTGCCCGAAGGTACACGGCTTGAACGTACTGAATCAACAATAGCCAATATGGAGCTGGTGCTTCAAGATCTGCTGGAAGGCCAGGAATACGAATTATACAGTCATATAGGTCCGGAAACAATTCTTACCGGAGATGAGCAAGCCATATTCACAAATGAAAATTCCGGCTATATGAAAATAAAATTAGGGGAAAATGCAAAATATACTTCCAACCACCTGATTGAAACCATTGACAAAGTTTTTGCAGATATTCCCGGATTAGAAATTAATTACATACAGGATGAAATGGCTCTCAGAAGCATCCTGGGAACCGAAGAGGCACCGATTATAGTGGAAATAAGCGGTGATGACCTTAAAGTTATTGAACAACTCACAAGGGAAGTCAGTGATAAAATTATGCTATTGCCCCACATTTTCAATGTGCAAACTTCCATTGAAGATGGTTCTCCGGAAATTGACGTGATCATTGACCGTATGCGTGCGGGAATGTTCAACCTGAGTGTAGCCTCTGTAACGGAAAAAATAAGGAATAAGCTGGAGGGTGCCAGTGCAGGAAAAATGGAAGATGGCGGGGAAATGCGAGATATTACTGTCCGGCTGCCGGAGAAAGATCTTTCTTCGTTTATGAATATGACCATATCGAATGGGGAACAGATTATCAGGCTGGATGAGATTGCAAGCATTGAAACCTCTATTGCCCCAAGAAAGATCATTCGGCGTAACCAGGTACGTATCGGAAAAGTATTTGCCCAAATGGAAAAGGGTGTGGCACTGAATAAAATATCAGAAGAAATCGTGGAGAAACTTGCTGAAATATCACTTCCCGCAAATTACCGGATCCAGGTTACCGGCGAGGAGAAAAAACGCAAAGATTCTGTTAATAATCTCAGCTTTGCACTCTTATTATCTATTGTTCTTGTATATATGGTTTTGTCTTCCCAGTTTGAATCTCTTATTCACCCTTTTACAATTCTGTTAACAATCCCGCTGGCTGTTGTAGGAACTATTCTGTTGTTCTTTTTCCTGGGAAAACCTATTAGCGTTATGGCCATTATCGGGATAATTATCCTTGTGGGTATTGCGGTGAATGATTCCATCATCCTGGTGGACCGGATCAATCAATTGAGAAAAGAAGGGGTGGACCGGGCTGATGCCATTGTGAAAGCAGTGCAGCAACGAATAAGGCCTATATTAATGACCAGCCTGACAACCATCATCGCTCTTCTTCCATTGAGTATTGGTGTAGGAGAAAGTGCAAGCTTACGTTCCCCCATGGCTTTGGCAGTAATCGGGGGGCTGGTTACCTCAACCCTGTTGACACTATTGGTTATTCCATGTTTGTACGACCTGCTTGACCGGCTCAGGAGAAACCGGTCTGTTGAAACCAATGGATAAATGAAGATGACAATATGGAGTTTATAATAAAAAGGAAAATACTCATCAGTATGTTGTTTATCGGACTTACCCTTCTGGGATATGTCTCTTATAAACAATTACCCGTTGAGCTATATCCAAATGCTGAATTACCAATTTTATTTGTCCAGGTTAATTCAACTATTGAAGCAGATCCTGAATATGTTGAAAACCAGGCAGTGATACCATTGGAAGGAGCCATTGGTACCATGGAAGGTATTGATAATATTGAATCTTACGTTAATCCCCGTCAGGCCAGCATCATTGTAACTTTCAAAGATAATGTTAACTCAAAATACATTTTCCTGCGACTCGAAGAAAAAATAAATCAGGTAAAATCTTCCCTGCCTGATAATTTCTTTGTCAATGTAGCAAAAATTGACCTCCAGCAAATGGATAACCAATTTATGGAGCTGCAAGTTAGAGGTGGCGGAGGCACAGACAGAGTCAGAAATTTTGCCGACCAGAACATTGTTCCGGAGCTTGAGAACACTGACGGTATTGCCAATGTAAATGTATATGGAGGACATGAGAAAACTATCGAAATAAGATTTGATAAAAAAGCCTGTGAAGCCTATAATATCACCCCGGCAAATATTTCTGCGGCACTGAGAAGCAACAACCAGAACAGAACTTTCGTTGGCCATATTTACGAGTCTGCCAAACAATATTTTGTACATGTGCAGGCCGAATATGAGAAAATCACTGATATTGAAAAGGTTATTGTTGCACCCGGTCCGGTGTTACTGGAAGACATAGCCGATATATATTTCGGCGTTAAGGAAGAAACCACGCTGAGCCGTGTAAATGGCAAAGACGCAGTAACGGTAATGGTAATCAATGACTCGCAGGCCAATCTTATTGACTTATCGCACAAAACAGTAGCTCTCCTTAAGGAATTAAACAAAAAGTATAAGCAAAAAGATATAGAGATCGTTGTTCAGAGCAATTCTGCAGAGATAATGGAAAAAAACATCAACCAGATTATAAATCTCGCATTGATAGGTGGTGTTCTGGCTATATTCATGTTGTGGATCTTCCTGAAAAATCTACGAATCGTATCATTCATCGCACTCGCCATACCAATATCAGTATTTACTGCATTTAACTTTTTCTACTGGAACAACATCAGCTTAAACACATTAACCCTGGTTGGAATGGCACTTGCCATAGGGATGTTGTTGGACAACAGTATTGTAGTACTTGAAAATATTTACCGGCTTTCAGCCCAAAAGCTTTCGCCCAATGAGGCTGTTATCAGAGGAACAAAAGAAGTTCTTCGCCCAATACTGGCAGCAACAATTACCACAATAGTTGTTTTTTTTCCGTTTCTCTTTTCCTCTAATTTCATGGTTAGAATTATGGGGAACCATATAGGTATATCCATCATTTCCACCCTTACAGTTTCGCTGTTCGTTGCCCTACTACTGATTCCCATGTCCACTCATTTCTTGTTGAAGGCAAGAAGCAGTAAAACAATATTTTTCGAAAAAGTATCTACAAACAACCGTATCATCCAGATCTATATTGTCCTTCTTAAAGCCAGCATGCGCTACCCGGCCAGAACCATAATTGGAGCCATTGTTATTTTCTTTGTCTCCATTATCGTTAGTATGGCTATAAGTGTAAATTCCCTGAACGAGGTTGAAAACGATGAATTCCAAATATATGTGACTATGCCGGCAGGCTCCGGACTGCAAATCACAGATAAGGTAGTGATGGAAGTTGAAAACAGGCTAACTGATCTGGCAGAAAAAAAGGATTTGCTTAGTCAGATCAGAGAAGAAGAGGCTATACTCACCCTCAAGCTTCAGAAAGATTTTAAAGAAATAAACGGACGAAATCTGGAAACAGTAAAAGAAGCTGTGGAAGGCGACCTTGAGAATATTTCTACAGCCGAGATAAGCTTTACACCGCCTCCTTCCAGCAAGAGTTTTCGGGGTTCCGGAAATAATCCAGGTTTGGCTTTCGAAAAATTTCTTGGAATTGGATCTTCACAGGAAAGGATCCTGATAAAAGGGCAGGATTTTAAGGTAATGCGAGGCGTAGCCGAAGATCTTCAATATTATATCGATAATCTGGAATCTATAGACGAAACTTCCCTGAATATTTCCGATAATAATCCCGAGGTGCAAATCTGGTTCAACCAGCTTTTAATGGCTGAATATGGTATAGGACTAAATAGTATATCATCTGAATTGAGCTCATTCTCAAAAGAATTTTCTTCAGGACTGCAATTTAAACAGGGAACTGAAGAGTATGATATAATTATCAAAGAGAAAGGGAGCTCAGATACGGAAGAGGAAAATGAAAAAACGATCACGGATTTAAAACAGCTACAGATCCCTGATCAGCAAGGAGGTGTGCATGATCTTCAGACGATATCTGATCTGGTTTTTGCTAACGGTCTCTTTGGTATCAACCGGGTTAACCAGGAAAAACAGATTGAACTAACCTACTCCTTTATTAGCGAAGCGGAAAAATCAAAAGACCTGCTTGAAGCTTACCGCTATGAAATAGATGATATTGTTGCCGGGTATAATCTGCCAGGCGGTGTTGCAGTTGAAGTAATACATAAGGAAAATTTGTTCCACGATTTTTACTTTCTGATAGGAGCAGCCTTTCTTCTGATACTCATGATCCTGGCTGCTGTTTTCGAGTCGGTTTCCACACCTTTTGTGCTCATGTTTTCCATTCCCCTGGCAGCAATAGGATCGCTGATTGCCTTAATTTTAACAGGGAACAGTCTGTTCAATGCCAATACACTTACCGGTTTTGTAATCTTGTTGGGAATAGTTGTAAACAATGGCATTATTTTGATTGATTTTGCCAGGATGATGCAAAAGCAAGGTTATCGTAAAGAACGAGCTCTTATGGCTGCCGGCATTTCCAGAGTAAGACCTATACTCATCACAGCCATAACCACAATTGTTGCAATGTTTCCATTGGCAATGGGAAAGGCAGAATATGTTAGCCTGATCGGAGCCCCTTTTGCTATTACGGTCATTGGCGGACTTACAATGAGTACTATCCTGACACTGGTTTTTATACCAACTTTTTATTTCGGGATGGAAAACAGCATAATTTGGTTTCGTCAATTGAGCGGCAAAGTAAAATTGTTTCAATTGGTTCTGATGATTTCCGGGGCGGTTTTAATCTATCTTAAAATAGATGCGATTTTATGGCAGTTTATATTATATGTACTCCTTATTATCCTGATACCAGGAGGCACCTGGTTTGTCCTGACCAGCCTGCGTAAAGCCTCGGTAAAATTGATCTCTGACGACGACCCTATGTCTATTAAAATTCAAAGTTTAGTGAAAATCTACGAAAGAGAATCGAGATTCAAAAGGGAATGGAAAAGCGGGAAAAAGATCAGGAAAAGAATTGGGCTGGAAAAGGAATATACCCGGGCTCGCGACTTCAATGATCTTATATGGCAAAGTCTGCTCTTCGGCTTCCTGATTTTCTTTACCTATTTCTACCTGGAATCCAATTTGTGGATCGTTGTACTTACTGTTTTAGTGCATCTGTTTGTATTTATACTTTATTTACCATTCTCAAAACTCCTTGAGAATAAAAGAAAATCGTCAGGGAAAAAATTATTCGCCCGGATAAACCGGGTTATTTACAAAATCCTTCTTTGGGGTATCCCCACAATAAACCTGGTATGGTTTTATACTAACTGGGATAACATTGGTATGGTAATTACAGTGGCTGTTTTGTGGTATTGCGGACTTGGAGTGTACGCTATTTCAAAAGTATTATACAGTGAACAAGTAAATATTGACCGTATTACCGGAAAATTCGGTGGAATGAGAAGGGGGTTCTTCAGACTTATAAAACAAATTCCGGTTATTGGAAAACAAAACGAAGCTTTTAAAGCACTGAGTGGTGTATCCCTCGATATTGGAACAGGGATGTATGGTTTACTCGGACCCAACGGTGCCGGGAAATCAACGTTGATGCGCATTGTTTGTGGTATCCTGGACCAGAGTTATGGAAAAATATGGATCAATGGCTTCGACACTCTCGAAAAAAGAGAAGAGCTGCAGGGACTTATCGGGTACCTGCCACAGGAATTTGGCACATACGAAAAAATGACTTCCTGGGAATTCCTGGACTATCAAGCCATTTTAAAAGGTCTTAATGATCGTAAAATGCGTTACGAACGCCTGGAATATGTTCTTAAATCGGTACAAATGTACAGGCACCGGAATGAAAAAATAGGCTCCTATTCAGGAGGAATGAAACAACGGATTGGCATTGCCCAGATATTGATACACCTTCCACGGATTTTGGTGGTGGATGAGCCAACGGCAGGACTTGATCCACGTGAACGGATACGATTCAGGAATTTGCTGGTTGAGTTGGGGCGTGAGCGTATCGTGCTGTTTTCCACACATATCATTGAAGATATTTCCAGTTCATGCAATAATGTTGCAGTAATTAATAAGGGTTTGCTTAAGTACACCGGAACTCCTTATAAAATGTCTGAGCAGGCGAAAGGACTGGTATGGCATTTTAAAGTACCGGCTTCAGAATTTGAAAAGCTGGAAAACAAACAGCACATTGTATCCCATATACGGGACGGGGATCAAATAAAAATCAGGATGATCTCTGAAAAGAAGCCCGTCAAAGAGGCAGAACCGGCAGTGCCCATGCTTGAAGATGCATACCTGTGCCTGCTTAATGATATGACTGTGGCAACCAATTAAAATACCGTGATAACTCATTTTTTAGAATAAAATAATATGCGAAAACTTATAAATAACTGGACCTTATTCAGGAAGATCATCAAGTACAACATGAAGATCATATTTGCCGGTCAGTTTATATGGTTTTTGCTTGCTGCATTTGGTTTCTATGTATTTATAAGCATACAGGCTATTTTCGATAACGCCTCCCTGGATGAGTCATTTATTTACGGCATTATGTTGTTCCCCGGAATACTTTTAATCTTTTACCCTACTGTGTTTGGCATTCAAAAGGATGTTGACGCAAATGTTCTTGAGTTGTTATTTGGTATTCCCGATTACAGGTTTAAGGTTTGGCTGGTACGGCTGGTAATGATCTACGCCATCACTTTCCTGATTGTTATTGGGTTTACAGTCATTGGTTCAGTTGGTATTTACCCGGTCAGGATATTTGAGATGGCCGGTCAGCTAATGTTTCCCCTCCTATTTATCGGCAGTCTCGGGTTTATGTTTTCCACTATTATTAAAAACGGGAACGGCACTGCGGTAGTAATGGTTATTATCGGTGTATTTCTGTTAATACTCACAGATATGGTAGAAAGAACCATGTGGAATATCTTCCTGAACCCTTTTAACTTACCCCGCGACATGAATGAGCTTATCTGGCATAATATCGCCTTGAAAAACAGAATTTTTCTGGTGACAGGTAGTATTCTTTTCCTGCTATTCGGACTTTTCAATCTTCAGAAAAGGGAGAAATTTATTTAAAATGTATAATCAGTAATGATCATAGATTAGCGAATAAAAAACCCTGATCGGAAAAGATCAGGGTTTTTATTTTGTGGGACATGGCAGAATCGAACTGCCGACTCCTTGCTTGTCGAGCAAGTACTCTAAACCAACTGAGCTAATGTCCCCGGAAAATTACCTTTGCAAATTTAACTTTTCAAATGTTAGATTACAATATTTTAATACCGGAGTATCTATTCCGATGCAATAGCGGAGATTTCAATAACAGCACCAAGTGGCAGGTTAACTACCTCTATGGCTTCTCTGGCAGGGTATTGCCCTTCAAAAAAACTTCCGTAAACCTTATTTACAGCGCCATAATCATTAATATCAGTGAGAAAAATGGTGCATTTTACAATGTTTGAATAATCCATCCCGTTTTTATTTAGAATAGTCCCGATATTTTTCATTACCTGCCCGGTAGCAACCTTAATATCATCTTTTACAAGTTTGTTGGTCTCAGGATTTATAGGTATCTGACCCGAAATAAATAATATTCCGGATTTTGTCATTACTGATTGACTATAAGGAGCAACGGGTTTAGGTGTCTCCTGTCCCCGAACCACAAGAAAACTAAAAAGTAATAAAAGTAATACAGCAGATTTTTTCATAACATAAGATTTTAAGTGAATTATATCGATTGTAACTATTCAGTAGCTTAAGTTTAAAGTGTCTAAAGTTATTAAAAATGGATAATAAAAACCTCCGCCGAATAACGACGGAGGTTTTGAAATTATTATTGAGTGTGTGATTATTACATCATTCCACCCATGCCGCCCATGCCACCCATTCCCGGAGCACCACCAGGCATAGCAGGTTCATCTTCTTTCTCATCAGCCAGAACACATTCTGTTGTAAGGAACATTCCTGAGATTGATGCAGCGTTTTCAAGTGCAATACGCGTAACCTTAGTAGGATCAATTACACCCGACTCATACAGATTCTCATATTTGTTTTTCTGTGCATTAAACCCAAAGTCATCTTTACCTTCTTTTACCTTCTGCACAACAACAGAACCTTCAACACCTGCATTCTTAACAATTTGACGGATCGGTTCTTCAAGAGCACGTTTAATAATTGCTATTCCGGTATTTTGATCCTCGTTTTTACCTTTTATTTTCTCAAGTACTTCAATAGCACGCAGAAATGCAACTCCTCCACCCGGGATAATTCCCTCTTCAATTGCAGCACGTGTTGCGTTAAGTGCATCATCAACACGATCCTTTTTTTCTTTCATTTCCATCTCTGAAGCAGCGCCGATATAAAGAACTGCTACTCCACCTGAAAGCTTAGCCAGTCTTTCCTGTAGCTTTTCTTTATCATAATCTGAAGTAGTTGTTTCAATCTGCTTCTTAATTTGACTAACCCGTGCCTCTATCATTTTCACATCACCTGAACCACTCACAATCGTAGTGTTTTCTTTATCGATAGTTATTTTATCACATTCACCTAACATATCAAGTGATGTTCCATCCAGTTTTAATCCTTTTTCTTCAGACACAACAGTTGCTCCGGTCAGAACAGCAATATCTTCCAGCATTTCTTTTCTTCTGTCACCAAATCCGGGAGCTTTAACCGCAGCTACTTTCAGTGATCCGCGAAGTTTATTAACTACCAGAGTAGCCAATGCTTCACCATCAATATCTTCAGCAATAATAAGTAATGGGCGACCTGCCTGTGAAGTAGATTCAAGAATAGGAAGAAGATCTTTCATCGTTGATATCTTCTTATCATGGAGAAGAATATACGGTTTTTCCAGTGTTGTTTCCATTTTATCTGAATCAGTAATAAAATAAGGAGAGATATAACCTCTGTCAAACTGCATTCCTTCTACAACCTCAACTGAAGTTTCAGTGCCTTTTGCTTCTTCTACTGTTATAACACCCTCTTTTTTTACTTTCCCCATTGCTTCAGCTATCAGTTTACCGATAGCAGGATCGTCATTTGCTGAATTTCTTGCAATCTGTTCGATCTTCTCAATGCTATCACCAATAATTTCAGTCTGAGCATGCAAATTTTTAACTACAGCTTTTACTGCCAGATCAATTCCTCTTTTTAGATCCATTGGGTTTGCACCGGCTGTAACATTTTTTATTCCAACTTCAATAATTGACTGAGCAAGAACGGTTGCTGTTGTTGTACCATCACCTGCATCATCGCCGGTCTTTGAAGCAACTTCTTTTACCATCTGGGCACCCATGTTCTGAAAATTATTCTTCAGCTCAATTTCTTTGGCAACTGTAACACCATCTTTAGTGATCTGAGGTGCGCCAAATTTTTTATCAATAATAACATTCCTGCCTTTTGGTCCCAATGTTACTTTTACTGCATCAGCTAATGCATCAATACCCTTTTTTAATTCGTTACGGGCATCTACGTCAAATTTAATTTCTTTTGCCATTTTTATAAGTTTTTATTTATTTTTAAAATTATATTTTAATTATTAATCATTTGTTACAATATTGCTAAAACATCAGATTGACGCATAATTACGTAATCATTACCATCTACAGTAATTTCTGATCCGGAGTATTTACCATATAATACGGTATCCCCAACCTTTAATTCCATATTAATATCTTTAGTGCCCGCCCCTACGGCAATAACTTTTCCCTGCATAGGTTTTTCCTGAGCTGAGTCAGGGATATAGATACCACTGGCTGTTTTGGTTTCTGCCTCCTGGGGTTCGATCAAAACCCTGTCGGCTAATGGTTTTACATTTACTTTCGACATATTGATTAGTTTTTTAGTTATAAATTAAAGATTAGAAAGCTGTACATCGATTATCATATTTTGTGCCAAACATTAATATTATACAATCATGCATATATAC
>JAGGXD010000086.1 GCA_021163295.1 Bacteroidales bacterium | reverse complement strand
GATAAAAAATATACAAATTTCAAAACATTTAGAATATATTCTGTATACAGACTTTACGCAGATGCCGATAATTGATTATAAACTATTTATGTTCTTCATGAGATACTTTTTCCACACTTCAAAAGAATCATGAATTTGCGATTTTATTTTTATATCCGGTTCTATTTTTTTTATTAATGTCAACCCGCCAAATGCCTCTTTTGGAGATCTAAATAAGCCGGCACCTATGGCTGCTCCCCTGGCGGCACCAAGCGCGCCATCTGTGTTATAGAGTTCAATTACTGCACCGGTAAGTGTTGCAAGAGTTTTAGAAAACAGATCACTAAGGAACATATTTGCATTTCCGGCTCTGATAACACCTGTTTCAATTCCTGTATCTTTCATAACATCCATTCCATATTTAAGCGAAAAAACAATTCCTTCCTGAGCTGCCCTGAACAGGTGCGCTTTATGATGGATGTTAAAATTCAGATTTTTTATTATTGAACCAATATCCCTATTATTCAATACTCTTTCAGCACCATTGCCAAAAGGATATATCAGCAAACCATTTGATCCGGGAGACACACCGGATGCGATCATATTCATTTCTTTATAACCGGTACCTTTATCAGCAACATTCTTCTTAAGCCAGGAATTTAGTATGCCTGTACCATTAATGCATAACAGTACACCAATACGTGGATCTTTTTCAGTATAGTTTACATGGGCAAAGCTATTGACTCTTGATTCAGGATCGTATTTAACCTGATCCGTAACACCGTATATTACACCTGATGTTCCTGCAGTCGCAGCAACCTCACCTGGTTCCAGAACATTTAGTGAAAAGGCATTATTAGGCTGATCACCTGCCCGGTATGAAACTTTCAGTCCATGTGGCAAATCGAGTTCATCTGAAACGGACTTTAATAAAGCACCCTGATCTGAGAAAGTCGGAATTATTTCAGGAAGCATCGTTTTTAGAATTCCGATGTGGTTCAGTAACAAATCAGAGATACTGTTATTCCTGAAATCCCAGAAAATCCCTTCTGACAATCCCGGAATAGTTGTTTGTTCATTCCCGGTCATTCGCATGGCAATATAATCACCCGGGAGCATGATCTTATGTATCTTTTTAAAAAGTTCAGGTTCGTTATCCTTAACCCACTCCAGTTTTGATGCTGTGAAATTGCCGGGAGAATTTAGCAGGGAAAACAAACACTTTTCAGCACCAAGATCTTTGAAAATCCTGTTCCCGGTTTCAACAGCCCGGCTATCGCACCAGATTATTGAAGGACGCAGAACATCAAGTTCTTTATCCACAGCAACCAGACCATGCATCTGGTAAGATATACCAATTGCTTTTATGTCTTTTTTATCAATGTGTGTTCCGGAAAACATTTTTTTTGTGGCATTCTTCAGATGTAGCCACCACATTTCAGGATCTTGTTCAGCCCATCCTGATTGAGGAGCAGAAATAGTCATTTCCTTTTCAGGAGAATATGCAGATGCAATGCAGGAACCATCAGAAGTATCAAGTAGTGCAGCTTTTACCGATGAACTGCCAATATCATATCCGATTGTATACATAAATGCAATATTAAAAATTAATTTTTTTAATTGTTCAGTTTTTTTCTATCTTAGTCATCACTAAGCACCTAAAAAGTAACAAAATTGAATTAAAAACGTATCACTCTTAAAGAATATATTGTTCCGGCATTATCTGGTTTGCCCCCAAAAATAAACTAAAAATACCAACAACAAAAACTAAACCTGAAAACTATGAATTCAACTGCTGTATCAAATACCTACAGTGTCTTTGGAGATAATGTAATAAATATATCTCATAACCATAAGGATCCGGGGAATAAAGAAAAAACAGATCCTTTGAAAAGTAATTTCGAGGAAGTTACCATACTTATTGTTGAGGATGAAAATTCTAATTTTCTTCTACTTGAAGCGATCCTGAAAAAATCCGGGGCAAATCTGCTGCATGCATGGAATGGAAAACAGGCAATTGAAATGCTGGATGAAAATCCTGATGTAGATCTTTGCCTTATGGACCTCAAGATGCCTATCATGGATGGATTTGAAGCAACAGAAAAGATACGTGAAACGGAAAATAACAAACTTCCCGTTATTGCCCTTACAGCTTTTTCGGAAATGTACCAAAAGGAAATTGCTCTTGAAAAGGGGTTTAATATGTATATGACCAAACCTCTAAACAGAAAAGCCCTGCTTGAAAATATCGCTACCTGTTTGTAGAGACAAGGCATGCCTTGTCTCTACTGTTTATTAATTAATTTCAGTTTATCAAACATTGAAATTTTAATATAACTTTGTATAGTAATGGGACATCTAATAAAAATTATATTAATAATATTACTGATACTGAGTCAGGGTTTATTAACGTTATGCATTTCACCACAAAACAAACAGGAGATAAATCCTGAAAACAGGTCGCCAAAAAACCAGCAGGTTATGAAAAACCAGCAGGACACTACAGAATGGTACCGTCCCAGGTTCATGGAAAGACAAGATGAAAGAGAAGAGATGGTAAACAAGGATATCGCTCAATCTCCGTATGGTCCTGTAACGGATAAGAAAGTCCTTGATGCAATGAAAGAAGTGCCACGCCATAAATTTGTTCCTGGGCATCAACTGGCAAATGCATACAGAAACTATCCTCTCTCCATCGGAAGCGGACAAACAATCTCGCAACCCCTGATCGTTGCACATATGACAGAGCTTCTGGAAATTGAACCCGGAGACAGAATCCTTGAGATAGGAACAGGCAGTGGTTACCAGGCAGCGGTACTATCCGAACTAACACCACACATATTCACAATAGAGATTATTGAAAAACTTGGTTTGAGGGCTAAAAAAGTCCTGAATAACCTTGGTTATAAAACCATTAAAGTAAAAATAGGTGATGGTTATTTTGGGTGGGAAGAGTTTGCCCCGTATGATGGTATCATTGTTACATGCGCCCCGGAAGATATCCCTGCCCCATTAATAGATCAATTGAGACCCGGAGGCAGGATCGTTATTCCTGTGGGTAAAGAAGGATGGATACAGAACCTCGTGGTGGTTAAGAAAAATAAAAACGGTAAAATCAGTGAAAAGAAACTTTACGGGGTACGATTTGTACCCATGACTGGTAAAGCTGATAAGGAATAAGGTCCGCCGGAAAATGAAGGATAGAAAAATTGAAAAATGGAATAGTGGAATAATGGAAAGAAAAAAAATCAGAAATAAATCTCAAATTTCGAATATCAAATAATAAATAATAAAGTTAAGTATGATTTATAGGAACTTTAACATTTTTTATTTGACATTCGATATTTACTATTTAAGTGGTAAATTTTTACATTTAATCAATATTCCAACATTATTCGCTTCGCTCATGAGATCGATCGCTTTGCTCTCTAAGTTCCAGTATTCCAATATTCCAGATTAATACCTGTTACCCTGAAGAAAAGAAACATCTTATGTCCAAACCATGGATTTCAAGTGAAATAACAACAAATATCTGGAAAACAGGTGTTTTTGCACTTGCAATGGGCTTTTTCGAAGCCATTCTTGTAATCTATCTTCGTGAGTTGTATTACCCGGAAGGATTTGAGTTTCCATTGAAACTGTTTGATCCTGATTTATTATTTTTTGAACTTATCAGGGAATTGGCTACGTTAATAATGCTCGTTTGTATCGGACTTCTTACCGGAAAAACAGGTCTCCAACAATTTGGCTTTTTTCTTTTCTCGTTTGCTGTATGGGATCTGTTTTATTATTGCGGGTTGAAGCTTCTTATTGGCTGGCCCGATTCACTCCTCACCTGGGATATACTTTTTCTAATTCCAATTACATGGGTTGGTCCGGTTTTGGCACCCGTTTTTTGCTCTTTCTCAATGATTTATATGGCTCTTTTATTATTTGCCGGCGAACCTGTAAAAAAGCATTTCAGATTGTTTTCCCATGAATGGATTTTGATAATCTCAGGTGCCATTATCGTATTTATCAGTTTCATCATGGATTATACTCAATTGCTTGTCAGAGGTGGTTACCTGAATAAACTTTCGTCTCTTACCACAAACCAGGATTTCATCAATGACCTGACAAACTATATACCAGAGAATTTTAGGTGGGGCATCTTTCTTTTTGGAGAAGTTTTAATTATTTCTGCGCTATTATTGATTCACCTGCGAATAGTAAATATCAGAAAAAAAACCTTACTCAAACCTTAACGCATCCATTGGTATTAGCCTTGCAGCTTTACCGGCAGGATACCAGCCAAAAAAGACCCCAATGATAAAGGCAAAAGAAAATGCCAGAACAACAGAATAGCTTGAAACAGTTACCGGCCAATCCATTATTGTAACAAACAGTCTTGATGATAATATTCCGAAAGCAGCCCCGATTAATCCACCAAGCAGGCTTAATAATATTGCTTCAAGCAGGAACTGGCGAAGAATGTCTTTACCTCTTGCCCCTACTGCCATCCTGAGTCCAATCTCTCTTGTCCTTTCTGTTACGGATACAAGCATAATATTCATAATACCAATGCCGCCCACAATTAGTGAAATGCTGGCTATACCTGCCAGTAGTACCATCATAGTATTTGATGTTGATGTAAACATTTCAACAATCTCGGTTTGTGTGCGAATATTAAACGGAGGATCCTCATACTTACTGATATTTTTCCGTTTTCTCAGTAATTCATCAATCTCTTCAGATGCCAGTTTAATTTTTTCTTCAGACACTGCCGAAATAAATATCTGCGAAATATTCTGCCTGTCGCCTCTCATCCTGCGCTGGACAGTCGAGAATGGGGCATATATTATATCATCCTGATCCTCTCCCATTCCACCCTGACCTTTTTCTTTTAACAAACCTATCACGGTAAAAGGTATTTTGTTTATCCTTATCTTTTCACCAACAGGATCGGTATATTCATCAAACAGGTTTTCTGCAACTGTCTGTCCGATTATACACACTTTTGAAGCCCTTTTCTCATCCGTTTCCGAAAAGCGCGATCCGCTTTCCACCTCAACATTTCTTATATCAAGATATTCGTTAAACACACCGCGAATGGAACTGTTCCAGTTGTTGGATCCTGCAATAATCTGGCCATTGGACCGTGCAACCGGACTGATATATTTCACCGACGGGCAACTAGCCCGAATAGCCTCCAGATCATCCATTTCAAGACTCTGTGCAGATCCTGCCGCTGTGGCAACCCCTCCCCTGAATGTTGCACCAGGAAAAACCATAATAACATTTGAACCCAGTCCTGATATCTGGCTTTCAATGCTATCTCTCGAGCCCTGACCAATTGCCAGCATAGAAATTACCGAAGCTACGCCGATGATGATCCCCAGCATTGTTAGTAACGATCTGATCTTATTCTTATTCAACGATCGTAATGCAATTACAAATAAATTTAGCAGATTCATTTTCTTATATAATGATTAAATTAATTTATTTATTTTCTCCTCTTCCATCTCTTCATCTTCCGGAGGTAGTTTCTCAAGCTCTTCTCTGGCATCTTTTATATTCTTAATAATAGTTACCTTACTGATTCTTCCATCACGGAAAAGGATATTTCGTGCAGCAAATTTTGAAATATCCGCCTCATGAGTAACTAACGCAATGGTTATTCCTTTCTCATTAAGCTCCTGGAAAATTTTCATTACCTCAAAACTTGTCCGTGTGTCGAGGTTACCGGTCGGTTCATCGGCAAGCATTATCACCGGATCATTTACCAGCGCCCTCGCTATTGCCACACGCTGTTGCTGTCCTCCGGAAAGCTGATTTGGAAAATGTCCCGACCAATCAGTAAGCCCCACCAACTCCAAAGAATTCATTGCCCTGTCTTTCCTTTCCTTTCTTCTGATCTCCGGATTATAAAGCATTGGCAACTCAACATTTTCAAGCGCTGAGGTTCTTGGCAAAAGATTATAGGTTTGAAAAACAAAACCTATTTTCCGGTTTCTCATCCTGGCTAACTGGTTTTTATTCAGATGACTAACATCGGCATCATCGAGGTAATACTTCCCTTCAGTTGGCACATCCAGACATCCCAATATGTTGAGAAGTGTTGATTTGCCACTACCGCTATGCCCCATTATTGCAGTAAATTCACCCTCTTTTATATCCATATCAATACCACGCAATGCATGTACCTTTACGGCACCCATATCGTATATTTTTGATAGGTTACTGACCGAAATAATTTTTTTTCTTTCCTGATCCTGTTCCTTCATTATCCTAAATAATTGAATATTGTAATATCATAATTAACCCAGAGATGTATTAACGACCACCCCCTCTACCTCTACCCATTGTTGGCATAAACGGACTTCTTTGATTCTGATTTTTAACCTTTTCTTCATCGTATTCAACCCCCATTACTACTTCCATGCCTTCCTTAAGGCGTGGAGAACCTACCTCAACAAACCCTCCTTCACTTAAACCTGTATATACCATAAGCTGACTTATTGCTTCATTTTCCCTTATCCATATCCTACCGGAATTTCCTCTGTTGCTACTACTTTGTGGTCGGCTCATATTCTGTATGCCCATACCGGATCCACCGCCCATTCTGGCTCCCATATTTGCCTCCCCTGCCGGTCTGCCTCCGCCTCCCTGCCTGAACATCGCACTCTGGTTAAACCTTTCCAACCTGTTTTCAATCTCTTTATCAGAAAGTCCCATTGATTTCATTCGTTCAACTACTCTTTCTCTCATCTCAATAATATCCTGTTTCATAGAATCGGGCAAGCTTTCATAATAATAAGTTAAATAATCAGCAGGCGGAGAAAAGCTAAGAGCTTTTGACGGGACTTTCAAAATATCGTTCCTGCTATCAATCATCACTGTAATTGTTGCCGTCATACCAGGCATAAGTTTCATATCAGGGTTCGGCACATCAATTATTACAGTGTATGTTACCACGTTTGATATAATAACCGGCTTAAGTCTTACCTGCCTGACAACACCATCAAAAGTCTCATCAGGATAGGCATCAACAGAGAAATCCACCTTCTGATCAACTTCTATCTGCCCTATATCTGCTTCATCAATACTTGCTTCAACCTGCATTTTTGTCAGGTCATTCACCAGGTTAAACAGTGTTGGCGAATTAAAGCTGGCTGCCACAGTCTGACCCTGTTCCACATTTTTCGATATCACTATTCCATCAATAGGTGATCTGATAGTTGCATAATCCAGATTAATCTTTGCCCTGTTTAACTGTGTCTCTGCCGAAAGCAAATTTGATTCTGCTGTCTGGTAGTCATCCAGAGCTTTATCCATCTCAACCTGGGCAACAACTTTCTCCTTAAACAGTTTTGTTATGCGATTGTATTCCCTCTTTGCCTGGTCAAGCAGGATATTCTTCCTGTGGTAATTTGCTTTTGCATCAAATACCTGGGCTGCCAGATTAGTAGTATCAATCATAGCAATTACCTGACCTCTCTTCACCTGTGAATTAAAATCCACGTAAAGATCCGATATCTCACCTGATACCTGTGTACCAACCTGTACTTCTGTAACAGGTTCAAGTGTACCTGTAGCTGAAACCACTTTGTTCATATCCCCTTTTTCAACAGGTATGGTTTCCCATTTAAATGTTAATGGCTTTTCTTTTTTAAGCAGAATGAAACCTGCTATAGTAACCGGAATAACAATCGATAGTATTATTAAAATCTTTTTCATTGTATTATCTGTGTTATATATTATTTATTAAATATTACAGGTTTCTGGGTACTAGGTACTCACAAAACAATCGGTTTATCCTGATAAAATTCAAGTATTTTCTGTTTAAATATCAATTCATACTTTGCACGTGTAAGGTTTGATTTTGCCTGTTCGAAATTATTCTTTTCAATCAGATAATCTGTTGCATTCACCATTCCCAGTTTAAATTTCCTTTCAGTATCACCGAATGATTTCTCAATTGATTTTAGTTGTTCCCTTGATGCCTGAAGATTATTTCCGGCAGCAATCATATCATTATATGCCTGTTCAATAGTTTTACGTAACTGGTTTCTTGTATTCTGTGCACTTAGTTTCGCAGTGTTTATATTTATTTCAGAGCGCTTTATGTTACTTTGAACCTGTTTTCTGTCAAATATTGGTATACTCAGACTTAGTCTGACTGATTCACTCAGGTTATCCTGTAACTGATTAAAATAGGGATAACCAATAGGTGTATTTGTAAACATCTGAGCCTGTGTTACAACAATCTCTGACGGGTTACTTTGTAAATATCCTATCTCTCTTGTTTCCAAAATTGATTCCCTTGAATACAAATTTCTGGTATTGGAATACCCTGTTGTTATACCAGCCGAAAGAGTTAGCCTTGGAAGTCGCGCACCTTTAGCAATATCAAGACTTGTTTTTGCGCTTTCTACCATCAGATCTGCTTCCTGTATCTCCGGTCTTTGTTTAAGAGCATCCTGAAAAACCTGTTCTGATTCCGGAACAATCAGTGTTCTCAAATCTGGTTCAAAGAAATCCGGTCTGTTAATATCGAAATCATCTGTCACCGGCATTTCCATTATTTGCATCAGGTTTACTTTCAGGATTGAAAGCTGGTTTTGGTTATTAACCAGACTATAATTATCTGTTGCCAGTTGAGATTTTATCTTCAGCAAATCCCCTTCCGGCACACTTCCTGTACTTACAAGTATTTCTGTTCTTTGAACCTGGGCTTCAGTTGACTTTACTTTTGTTTCAGCATTTTCAACCTGCTCGTATGCATAAAGCACCTGAAGATATGCCTGTGTAACATCAAGTATTACATTGTCTTCTGTTTTTTCAAGGTCATAATTACCTGCTTTCAGTTCAATCTCATCTTTTTTAATATTGTTCTTTGTCTGAAATCCATTAAACAGTGTAAAGTTCGAGTTCAGAGATAAATTACTGTTTGAATTATTTTGATCAATATAATCGTATGAATATGGATCAACCGACCTTCCGAAATTGAAACTCTGACTACCCGAAGCAGTAACAGAAGGTAGTAATCCGGCTTTTGATTGTTCCAGATTCACCTCATCCAGTTTGCCGGAAAGTTTCTTCTGATTAAGTGAAATATTATTCTTTAAGGAAAGATCAATACATTCCTCAAGAGACCACACTTTTAGTTGTGCTTTTAATCCAGTAAATAATACCAGGAAAAAAATCCCCGCAAATATGACTTTTTGAATTTTATTATTCATCTCTGTTTGTTTTTACTAATCGTTAGACAACCCAGCAAAAGAATTTATTCCCATTAAATGAAATATTAACCGGATTTTATTGATTGAAAAAGGATTTTGCGATCCGCCTGGCGGAGAAGCAATCTCCCCCGGATTTCGTAAAGCTCATGACAATCTAAAAGAAAACAATTGACATGAAGAAATGTCGCAATTAAAATTTTGGCTTAATTATTGAACAATAGGTAAATGCAAAGCAAATGAAATTTCTATGTACATTTTGTCAGTTAATTGCAATAAGGTATATTAGAACATAGTTTCATAAATTGAATAAAAAAATCTTAATTTTCAGATTTAATAAATAATTAGTTAATAGTCGGCAGTCCACAGTCAACAGTCCACAAGAAAGTAAATAACAATCGAATAATTATAACACATACTTAATCACATGATTCAAAATCCTGAGAAGTATAAATAGCCCGATCTTCAGATTGCCGACTGCCGACTGAAGATTGCAGACTTAAAAAATGCAAAGTATAATGAAATTAGCCATTTTCAAGCCATGAACATTAAAATTTCGATACAATAAATTATTTTCCTTTTATGAAAATATCTTACATACACAAACATACATCAAACATTAACGACCTGGTTGCACAGAAAAGAATTAAGGAATCACTTGAATTACTTGGCAAACTTGTTACCGAATCAGGAATGGGTGATCTAAATTCTGAACTGGAGAAACTGGAAATCACTTACGAGAACATGCTGAAGTATACACTGGAAGGGATTAAAGATCCTGAAAGACAAAAAATATACAACCGTCTGCTGGTTTCCCTCCTGCAAATAAATGACCAGGTGAAAGAAATCCTTCTTTCAAAAAACTCCGGATGGCACCTCTATGCCTATAAGTCTGATCTTAAAACAAAACAGAAGCTTTCAGGTAAAACTGTTGCTGAAAACCTGAAAGATCTGAGTTTCAATAAAGAACTTAAGAAAGTCATTAAAGAAAATTTTACTCTTAGTTCTGATCCTACATCGGAAGATGTAAAGAAATTCGAAACGCTGGTAGTAAATATCTTTGACCATCTATGGCTGACCGACAAATATTCAGATGGGGACCTGGAACTGGCAAATATGTTAAGAGAAAATCAAAATTTCAGATGGCACGATAAGAGCCTTTTTGTCAGTGCAATAACTCTCAGTCTTCTGAGGTATTTTGATCTCCATAAATTTATTATCCTCTTTGATTATTATATTGCTAATACCAGGGAAGTAAGTCAGCGGGCGCTAATAGGCCTGGTTTTCACCCTGTACAAATATGATCAGCGGTTATATTTGTATCCTGAAATAATCAGCCGGCTGAAAACACTTAAAGATAAAAAGGGGATTCAAAAAGAAATAGAGGCTATTATCATCCAGGTAATACGATCGAAAGAAACCGAAAAGATATCCAGGAAACTAAGAGATGAGATTATTCCCGAAATGACTAAACTTCAGCCAAAACTGGAAGATAAACTGGATCTGAAAAACCTGGTGCCGGAAGATTTGATGGATGAGAAGAACCCTGCATGGAAAACTGTTTTTGAGGAATCGGATGATTTGTTTGGAAAAGTTGAGGAATTTTCGAAATTGCAGATGGAAGGTGCAGATGTTTTTATGACAGCTTTTGCAAATTTGAAAAATTTCGATTTCTTCCAAAAAACCATCAACTGGCTTTTGCCATTCTTTCCTGAGAACAAAATAATTTATGAATCATTATTGTCTGAAAAAGATAGTTTCGATAAAAGCGCTTTTGTTGACGGACTTTACAATACAGGTTTCCTCTGTAATTCTGATAAATACTCATTTATGCTGAACGTTAATCGAATGCCGGAAATGCAAAAGAAAATGATGATTGAACTGTTCAATGCTGAAATGGAAGGGATGAATGAACTGTCTGAAAGTGACGAACTTATCGATCAGTTTAAGAAAGATAAAGTTATTTATACCCAGTATTTGCAGGATCTTTACCGTTTCTTTAAGCTCCAGCCTGACAAAACAGAGTTTGAGGATATTTTCTCGGGCGGTCTTGACCTCTACAATTCTACATTTTTCAACATCCTGGTCGATGATACAATTATACTTAGAAATATTGCCGAGTATTATTTTGAAAAAGATTATTTCGAAGATGCATTAGAGATATACGATAAGCTGCATAAACAGGGAGTAAAAAGTTTTGAGATAATTGAAAAAATTGCCTATTCATATCAACGACTAAGGAATTGGGATATGGCTCTTGAATATTATAAGCAGGCAGAACTATTTGAAAAGAACCGTTTATGGGTTATGAAAAAGTCCGGATTATGTCACCGAAAGCTTGGACAAACCAAGAAAGCCCTGGAATATTACAAAGAAGCCGAAAAGATTAATCCTGAAGACCTTTATATTCAGGCTATTATCGGTCGTTGTTACCTCGACCTTAAAGATTACGAGACAGCCCTTAAGTACTACTTCAAAGTTGAATACCTTGATCCTTCAAGAAAGAACGTATTACGACCGATTGCATGGTGTTACTTTATGACAGATAAGCTCGGAGAATCAAAGAAATACTATAACAAGCTTTTTAAACATGAAGCCAACAAGTATGACTATATCAATTATGGTCATGTTGAATGGTGCCTTGGGAAAAAGAAAGAAACAATTAAATTATATGCGAAAAGTATCCGGGAAAAAGACAATAACCTGAAACTGTTTATGGAAGCTTTTCATGACGATGAGTCAATACTCATTCAAAAAGGAATTGATCCGGATGAAATACCTATTATGCTTGATTATCTGCAGTATCAGGTAAAAGAGTGAAGAGCGAAAAGCAAAGAGCTGAGAGCAAAAGAGTTAAGAAATATGTGAGGCATGTTAGTCTCAAAAGTAAGAAGGCCTGCAAACTATGCAGACCTTCTACCCTAAATTAACCACCTATGAAAAAAGCGGCTACCATCGGTTAAAACCGCCGCCACGAAAAATTCTTCCTCTTCTTCCGGTATCACCCCTTCCTTGTCTCATGCCTTGTCTCATTCCAAATCCTCTGCCTGCATTGTCCAGTTCCATCTTCTGCTCATCGGTAAGCAAGTTACGGAATTCTTTTTGGAATTCAGTCTGATTTTTCATCAATTTGTTCATAATACCTGTTCTCTCATCAATACTGGCATTAATTGCCTTGGTATCAATATTTCCAGCCCTCATCAGATTCCTATGCTTAATTGCAAGTTCGCTCATCTGAGCTCTTAATGGCTGCACCTCTTTGTAATGTGCAAGCCTCAATTCTTTGATTTGCTCTGCCTGGTCATCGGTCAGATCCAGTAAGGGGCAATAATCATTCCACATCATTCCCTGTCCCATTCCAAATTGTCCAAAACCTCTTGCGGGACGCTGGAAATCTGCATTATTATAATTCCATCCTGGTCCATATCCCGCACCACAAGGACCAAGTCCCCGGCCACGCTGTGCAAACAAACTGGTTCCTGCTATTATCATTAATAGTGATAATAAAACTGTAATTGTTCTTTTTTCCATTGTTTTCATTTTAAAATATTTTTAAGTTCAACTTCTATTGTGTTTCAACACCCTTTTGACAATCGAAAACATATTTTTATTCCCAAACGGTATATTTTTTCCTTCAATCACTTACCGGAAAAGAGATTCCGGAGGTACTCCCGGTCCGGGACCAGAACCCTTGTCACCACCCGGACTGCGATGAGGTCCTCTTCTGCCATGACGAGGGGATTCTCCCCTCCCCCTTATTTCTCTTCCTCTTTTACCAAACTCATTTAACCGCTCAATCTGTTCCGGAGTAAGATAAGGAGTAAGTTCTTTATGGAATTCTTTCATCAGAACACTGAACTCACCCCTGAAATTTTTCATCAGTTCAAAGTTTTTCTTCGCATATTCATCAACAACCGGCATGATCGCATCTTTTTGTTTATCATCTAACTCAAGCATATGTTCCATCATAAACTTAAAACCTTCAGCTGACCCAAATGTACGCAGTTCCCTGATCCGGTTTTCCTTAACCTGGGTGGAAGTTAAATAGCCAATAACAAAACCAATTAACAATGTTGTTAGAAGAAAAATCCCTGATTTAATTTTTGTGTTCATTTGATTTATTTTTTTTACTTTTCATATAAAAGAACACTAACAAGGTTATCCTGCGAAACAGGATCGACACCTGTGAAAGTGTTCACATTCAATGATCCATGAGATATATACAAACTAATTACTAACAAGACAATTACTACTACACCGGCAACAGCAATCCGATTAAACATAGTGGTAAAACTTCTGGTAAAATCCATAGATATCACTTTACCCTTTTTCTCATCACTAACAGCCAGCATAACACGGCTATGGAACCCAGCAGAAAAACTATGATCCCTTGATGATAGCAGTTTCCCGATATTATTAAGCTTTATTTTCTCATCCCTGAGTTCTGATGATTCTTTAAGAGCCTGCTGAAGTTGCATATCTTCCCCGGCGGTAAGTTGATCGTTCATTGAACGAATTAAAAGATCATACATTTCCTGGTTAATCATAATATATGGTATTTATTTTTAAACAAATGGTCCCAATATTTTCTTTAATTCTTTTTGTGCTCTTGCTAAACGTGATAAAATTGTTCCCGCAGGAACATTAAGTATTGAAGCAGCTTCTTTTGTACTATATCCCTGCAGCATTCTTAACACAACAACCGACCGGAATTCAGGTTTTAAAGCCCGTAAAGCTTTATCAACAAGTTCCTTTGTACCCGATTCATCATCATAGTTCCTTTCTTCAGGTACATCATATTCTTTCTCTTCATCATCCCTGCTATAAAATAGAGATATTACTTTTTTTTGTTTCTTAATTTCGTTCAAAGAAAGATTAATAGCAATACGGGTAATATAAGTTCCCAAAGCTGAATCCCCCCTGAATTTTTCCAATGAACGGTAAAACCTTATAAAAGTTTCTTGTCCAACGTCCTCAGCTGCAGCATTATCACCAAGCATACCCTTCACTGTGCCAGCCACTTGCTGCTCATATCGACTAACCAGTTCACCAAAAGCCGCATCTTCCCCATGCTTTGCTTTTTCAATCAATTCACTATCATTATAACTGGTGTAATCCCTCACCGGCTTTTAATCTTTATGTTTAGACAATTCAATTTCCCGTTTTATTCCCGGTAATGTCGTAATAAACAAATATATGAATTGATTAAATTGTAAACTAATCAGCAAGACAAAAGTTTGCTAAATTTGCAGTAAGCAAACAAACGGTTTATGGATTTTAATGAGTTGAACGGAAAAATCAAGTCCTGCACCAACTGCAGATTGCATAAATCAAGGATAAATTCAATAACAGGGGAAGGTAATTATAATGCTGAAATTATGATAATTGCCCAGGCGCCGGGGGAAACTGAGGACAGAGAAGGGAAAATGTTTATTGGTCCATCGGGAATAATATTTGACAGGTTGTTGCAAAATGCAGAAATTCAACGGGATAATATATATATAACTAACCTTATTAAATGTTATCTTCCAAAATGCCGCAGGCCATCAAAAAACGAAATTGAACAATGCTCAGCCTATCTGGATCAGGAGATTGAAATAATTGACCCTCAAATAATTGTAACACTCGGATTTCATGCTACACGGTATATATTTAAAAAATATAAACTTAACAGACCTCCAAAAAATGAATATAAAAATCTTTTTGGCAAACAGTCCTATGTTAAAAACAAGATAATTTTTCCGGTCAGGCACCCAACTGCTTTATTATTTAATCCTGACAAAGAAGAATTATTGCAGGAAAACTATAATAAGATCATGAAACTATTGCCATAATTCCATTATTTTAGCACAAAATTATAAAATCTAAAATCATGAAAACCAAAAAATCCCTTCCCCTATTCCAGGCAGTTTTATTTCTGCTGCTTTTCTCTTTTTCGTCATGTCAACAAAAAGAAGAAAGCTTCACTTTTGCATTTATGACAGATATTCATATTCAGCCGGAAGGAGTCGCTACTGAAGGATTCTCAAAAGCTATTGAAAAAATAAATGAAATAAAACCAGATTTTGTTATTACAGGTGGTGATCTGATAATGGATGCCCTGGGACAAACTTACGGACGGGCTGACAGCCTGTACAAACTTTACCAGGAAATGTCCGCCGGTTTCAATATGCCTGTTTATAATACAATGGGAAATCATGAGGTTTTTGGTCTGTATGAAGAAAGCGGAATTGACTCGACTCATGAATTTTACGGTGAGAAGCTTTTTGAAAAATTCCTTGGTAAACGGTATTATGCTTTCGATCATAAAGGATGGAGATTTTATATACTCGACTCAGTTGATGAGCATCCTGATGGTGGATATTACGGACACGTCAGTCAGAACCAGATCGATTGGCTTTCTGAAGATCTGAAACAGGTTGATAAAGCAACCCCGATTGTTCTGAGTGTTCATATTCCATTTATCACCGTGCAAAACATGATAAATAAAGGCAGCTATACTCCTAATAGTAAGGGCAATACAATCAAGAACTCCAAACAGGTACTGGACTTATTTCAGGATTATAATCTTAAACTGGCTCTGCAGGGACATTTGCATGTTCTGGAAGAGATGTATACCAGGGACGTACACTATATTACCAGCGGAGCAGTGAGCGCCAGATGGTGGGCCGGTCCATACCATGGAACCGGTGAAGGATTTTTACTAATCACTACTAAAGGTGAAGATTTTGAATGGAAATATATGGATTACGGCTGGCATGCACCGGTTGTGAAGGATGAATGGAATGATGAATAAAAAAGTAAGTAGTACATAGTAAGTAGTAGAAAGAGGGTCCCGTAACACGAAACTCGTAACGCCTAACTTATTATAACCCAACATTTTCCCTGAGTTTTCGAATAAATTCATGAATACCTTCCTGATCCCTGTTCCTGATCATATCAGTTAACTCACCCAATTGGTTGTGAATATTTTCGACTTGTTCAAGGGTATAAGGATTAAAAAGTATTTCTGACAATAAATAAACATCCTCAGAAAGCACTCCCACGGCAATATCCAAATGTTTCTTAAATGTGATTCCGGGGACTTCAAGCTTTTTCATGCACGCAGCAAATACCATGGTTGATGAGAATGGTATTGATAATGAGTATGCAATGGTCTGGTCGTGAATATCAAATGTGTATTCAAAAATATTCAGAGATAATGATCCGTAAAATGATCTGAAAAACTGTTTCCCTTCCTCATCAGATTCCTTAATAATAATAGCACTTTCACCGCTCAAATCTTTTGCATTCCCAAAGGTTGGTCCAAACATCGGATGTGTCGAAACGAATCTTCTTCCTGACTGGTTATAGAATTTTTTTAATCCGTTTTTTACTGAAGCAATATCTGCCAGGATACATTGATCAGGGAGATATTGTATCACTTCTTCAAATACTTGCCTGGTATTTTCAAGATTAACAGCATTGATCAGCAAATCAGGTTTGAATACTGCAATCTCATCATAATTAGTCAACCTTTGCGTTTTGAAAAAATACCTAAGTTTCTTAAGGTCCTTATCATATATCCCAACTTCATAATCCAGGCAAAGTGACTCAGCCATCCAGGATCCCATTTTGCCTGCTCCGAGGATAAGTATCTTATTCATATCTTGTCACTGGTTACTGGTTACTCGTTGCCAGTGGTTAAGCAAAAACAGGTCGGCGAGCACAATGGCTGTTACTGCTTCAACAATCACTGGAATTCTCAATGCAATACACACATCGTGTCTTCCCTTTATTTCCAGATCAACCATTTCACCGGTAGTCATATTTATAGTTTTTTGTTTTTTTGAAATGCTTGATGTAGGTTTCACAGCTACACGGAATACCAAAGGGTTTCCGTTTGATATTCCTCCGCTGATCCCACCTGCATGGTTTGTTCTGGTTCTGCCATCAGTAGAAACAAAACAGTCATTATGTTCACTGCCGCTCATCCTTGCTGAGTCAAATCCTGCACCAAACTCAATACCCTTTATACCCGGTATAGAGAATACCATATGGCTGATAAGTGATTCAAGGGAGTCAAAGAAAGGTTCACCAAATCCCACCGGTAACTGATGCACCTTACACTCAATTATCCCTCCAATTGAATCATTTGCAACAATGGCCTTTTCCACAGCATGTTCGACCTCCTTCTCACCACCAACCTCAACCAATTTGGCTTTTACTTCAACAGGACCAATTATTTTCCTGGCTATAACACCTGCGGCTACCAAACCTATTGTTATCCGTCCGGAGAAATGTCCTCCTCCACGTGTGTCATTAAAACCAGAATATTTTTTTTTAGCTGCAAAATCAGCATGTCCGGGCCTGGGTACATCCGCAAAATCAGCATAATCATCCGGCCTGGTATCAGAATTTTCAAAAAGTATTGTTAGTGGGGCTCCTGTTGTATGTTCTTGATATACTCCGCTTATTAGCCGGGGAGTATCGGATTCTTTTCTCAGTGTTGTTCCCTTTGCTCCACTCTTCCTGCGCGCCAGGTCTGTTTTAAAATCCTCCCATGAAAGTGAAATCCCGGGGGGACATCCGTCAATTGTCACTCCAACTTCCGGACCATGTGATTCGCCAAAAATTTTTATCCTGAAAATTTTTCCAAAGCTATTCATTTATCTTCCCTCCTGTTTTTTGATAATCTGTGAAAAAATCAGGGTATGATTTACTAATACATTCATACCCCTGAATATTTATATTACCCCCGGCTCCTACCCCGGCAACCGCAGCTGCCATTGCTATTCTATGATCATTCCTTGAATTGATAGTACCTCCCGTAACAATTCCTCCATAAACAATCATATTTTCATCATCTGTTTCGATTTGTATACCAACTTTCGCAAATTCTTCAATCAACGCTTCTGCCCTGTTGCTTTCTTTCCCTGCAAGCCGGCTAATTCCTTTTATCCTGCTTTTCCCTTTCGCATATGATGCAAGAACTACCAATGGAGGAAACAGATCAGGACTATCTGTTGCATCAAAATTGAATGGCTTCATCTCTGCTTTAATTACCCGGATTCCATTATTACTTTTCTTTACCCGCGCACCAAACTGCTCCAGTACATCAAGAATTCGCCTGTCAGCCTGATTTGAATTAATATCCAGATTCTCTATCTTTACTTCACCACCTATAGCACCTGCAACTAGTAAAAAAGCTGCCCCGCTCCAGTCACCTTCAATTTCATATTCACCGGATATAAAAACCTGACTACCGGGAATTATAAAGTGTTTATACTCATTATTCAATATTTCAATACCAAAATCTTTCAAAACTTTTATCGTAAGATCTATATAGAACCTGCTTTTAAGATTATTTACAATTAATTCCGAGTCTTTTTCAGCAAGTGGAAGAGCTATTAGCAACCCGGTAAGAAATTGTGAGCTTAATGAACCATCTACCATTGCTTTTCCACCGGTTATCGGACCGCAAACTGTTACAGGAAGTTTGCCCTGCTTTAATGTAACTCTTGCACCCAGATCAGTAAGTGGTTTTTCGATCATCGCCACCGACCTGCTTTTTAAGGTTCCATGACCAACCAGAGTAATTTCCTTTCCTGACAACGCCGCAACAGCAGAAAACATTCTCAGTCCTAAACCTGACTCACCACAATTAAGTGTATTCCCAACAGGATCAAACCCTCCGGAAATTATCACTCTGTTTTTCTCAACTTTCACTTTCGCTCCCAAATCCACGGCAACACTCAGGGCAGCCTTTGCGTCATCGCAAAAAGAAGGATTGGAAATAACACTTCTTCCACCAGCCAGTAAACATGCAACTATAACCCGTTGCATATGACTTTTCGATGGGTTTGCGGTCACTACACCACTTATTCGCGAGGGATATACCGTTAGATCCATGGGTAAAAAAATTAATCAATTATCATCTCATAATCCCTGATAAAAGACTTCAGTTCTTCAACAAGGACCGGAATTATTTTGGTTTCACCGATTGACGTAACATGAACAAAATGAATCATGTCCTTATTCTTTTTTTTGTCTTTGCCAATAACAGAAGCCAAACGGGCATAGTCATATTTTGTTTGATCAATTAGGTTCAGGTCTGATAATAACTTTTTTATATACCCGGTTTCTTTTTTATTAAGTAATCCGTTTTTAACTGAAATATCTGAAGCTATTATCATACCCAGGCTAACTGATTCCCCATGTGTCAATCCGAAGACATTCTCAATTGCATGACCAAAAGTATGCCCGAAATTCAATATTCGCCTGTATCCCTGCTCTGTCGGATCTTTACGAACCACTCCTGCCTTTATTTTTATTGAATCGCTAACAATCTTTGAGAGAAAAGCTATTTCCCTGTTCTTTATTTCATCATGGTGATTACTCAAATAATTGAACAATTCCCTGTCCTTAATTATTCCATGCTTCACAACCTCAGCAAAACCCGACCGGTAATCCTGTTCGGAGAGGGTTTTAAGCATATCTGTATCGCACAAAACAAATTCCGGTTGCCGGAATGAGCCCAGCATATTTTTGTATCCCCGGAAATTCACCCCTGTTTTTCCGCCAACACTGGCATCAACCTGTGAGAGTAGTGTTGTAGATACATAACCAAAACTCAGACCTCTCATAAATATTGAAGCAACAAACCCGGAAATATCACAAACCACTCCTCCTCCTATCCCGAGAATAAAACTACCACGGTCAACACCAAGTCTGATGAATTCATCAGTTATTTCACCGACAGTATCTATTGTTTTAATTTTTTCACCTGTACCAATTGTTATCACCGGAAAATCTGGAAATTTGTCTTTATACAAACTGGAAACATTCTCATCAGTGATAATTATTACCCTGGAGTGAGGCAAATACTTTTTAACATTTCCTAAAGATTCACCTATGAGTATCCTGGATGAATCAATCTCTGACTTAATAATATATTCCTGCATACAATAATTATTGATTTACCGACAGGCTAAAGATAATAACTTTGAAGATTGTGCCCATTGCGAAAAGTGTTTTTTCACTATTTCAATTTCCCATTTGATCTCATAACAGCATTCTGCCAGTTAATTGACTCTTCATGGATCGCTGTATAAATTTTCATAATAAAGTTCTGACTAAGTCCTTTTACCGAGCCTCTTTTTACACGATCATCCACTATCTCTGACCACCTTTTAGTCTGGAGAATTGTCACATTTTTCGATTTCTTAAATTTGCCAATCTTTTTAGATATTTCCATCCGGTCCTGCAATATCTCAATCAGGGACTCGTCAAATATGTCAATTTTAACCCTTAATGATTCAAGAATATCATTCAATCCGTTACCGTTTATTTCCGGTTTCCTGATTATAAGTGAATTAATAAGCTTCCCCAAAGCTTCCGGAGTTATTTGTTGATTGCTATCGCTTAACGCTTTATCCGGATCGATATGAGATTCAATAAACAAGCCATCAAAATCCAGATCCATTGCTTTCTGGGATACATCCTGCAACAGGTCACGTCTTCCACAAATATGACTCGGATCGTTAATAAGAGGAAGTTCCGGTATTCTTCTTTTAAGTTCAATAGGAATCTCCCAGTGTGGAGTATTCCTGAATTTTGTTTCCTGAAAAGTTGAAAATCCGCGATGTATAGCAATTATTTTTTTAATTCCTGCCTTATTAATTCGTTCAATAGCCCCAATCCACAAACCAATATCAGGATTGATCGGATTTTTGATAAAAACCGGATTATCTATTCCACGAATTGCATCGGCAATCTCCTGTACAGCAAATGGATTAGCAGTTGTTCTGGCTCCAATCCATAAAATATCAATACCTGCATCCAGAGCCATTTTAACATGTAGAATATTTGCCACTTCTGTTGCTGTAAGCATTCCGGTTTCTTCTTTTACCCTTCTTAGCCATGGAAGAGCCACTGTTCCCCTTCCTTCAAAAGAATCAGGTCGTGTTCTGGGTTTCCAGATACCTGCCCGGTAAACCTGAACTCCATGCCTGGCAAGTTCCACTGCTGTTTCAATAACCTGTTTTTCACTCTCTGCGCTGCACGGTCCTGAAACCAGAAAAGGCTTCTCTTTCTTTGAACTCATACAGTCTAATTTTTCAAGTTTTAGTTTTACTTTCATCTTATCTAATCCTTTTTATTCTCTCAATTGATTCTTTAAATTTGTGAACCGGTGCACATAACGAAACTCTTATATACCCTTCGCCATTAGCACCAAAAATACTCCCGGGGGTAATAAAAACGTTTGCCTCTTTCAATATCCTGTCCGTGAATTTGTAATCATCACTTGTACTTTTAAGTTTTGCCCAGACAAATATGCCTGACTGATCCCTGTCATATTCGGTCTCCAGCAAATCCAGCAATTGCCAAACTACTTCCCTTCTTTTTACATACTCTGAATTAAGCTTATCAAACCATTCACTATTATTGGATAAAGCCTGTTGAGCAGCATGTTGCAAAGGAAGAAACATCCCCGATTGAATATTACTTGTCACTTTTAACACATTTCTGATTAGATCTTCGCTGCCTGCCAGCATTCCAATCCTCCAGCCGGCCATATTATGTGATTTGCTCAGAGAATTAAGTTCACATGCCACTTCTTTCCCTCCATCAATTTCCAATATGCTCAAGGGGGTTTTATTTAAAATAAAACTATAGGGGTTATCATGACAAATAAGGATTTTATGCCTGTGTCCAAAATCTACAAGTTTCCTGAAAAGATCCTTTGATGGGGTTGCACCGGTTGGCATATGTGGATAATTCACCCACATAATTTTTACTTTACTTAAATCACCATTCTCTAACTCATTTAAATCCGGGTACCATCCATTTTCTTTTCTCAAATTGTATGCTACCACTTTCCCTCCCAACAAAACAGACACCGACCGGTATGTTGGGTAACCCGGATCAGGAACAAGTACTTCGTCACCGGGTTCAAGGTATGCCATAGTTAAATAGAATATTCCCTCTTTCGAACCCATAAGAGGAAGTATTTCCTTATCACTATTAAGTTGCACTCCGAAAAACTTCAGATACCAAACAGATAGTGACTTTCGAAGTTCAGAAATTCCTCTATAGCTCTGATAACTATGGTTAACAGGTGATGAACTGCTATCAATTAGTCTTCGGATAGTTTCGGGGGAAGGGGATAGATCAGGACTTCCTATACCCAGGTTAATAACATTCAA
Source organism: Bacteroidales bacterium (assembly GCA_021163295.1). Classification (GTDB taxonomy): domain Bacteria; phylum Bacteroidota; class Bacteroidia; order Bacteroidales; family VadinHA17; genus JADFUQ01. The sequence goes on along the minus strand of JAGGXD010000086.1, from coordinate 3,176 downwards.
TTCCAATTTGTTCATCTCTTCAATCTCCTTCAGCTTACCTGAAAAATAGTACTCACTAATGCTCTTTGTTCGTGATGCAGCTTTAATCATCATAACACTTTCCTCCCCTTTTTAAATTCTCCAAGAATCCCGATTTTATCTGAAAACGGTTTAATAGCTTCAATTGCTTTTTTATACATATCATAGTTACTAAATTCAATATCCAGATAAAATTGGTATTCCCAATCCTTTCCAACAATAGGTAAAGATTGTATTTTACTCAGGTTCATATTGTAAAATGAAAGTATCATCAGAATTTTCGATAAGCTGCCAATTTCATGTCCCAAAGTGAAATATATACTGGCTATATTTTTTTCAGAAAGGGGTATCCCATTTCCCTTATCTGATAACAACAGGAACCGTGTGTAATTCAACTTATTGGTCTCAATACCCGATGCCAATATCTCCAGGTTATATTTTTTTGCAGCCAGGCTACTTGCAATAGCGCCTACACCTTCAAGTTTCTTTTCTCTGATTTCCTTTGCACTCAAAGCAGTATCCAAACTATCGAATAACCTGATATCAGGATATGGTTTAAAAAAATCCTGACATTGCAAAATAGCCATAGGATGAGAATATACCTCCCTGATATCATGAATATTCTGTCCGGGAAGTACTAACAGATTATGCCTGATTCTTAAAAAAATCTCTCCGATAATTTTCTTTCCTGAATCTCTGACCAGTGCATAGTTAGGCAAAATACTTCCTGCAAGTGAATTCTCAATTGCCATAATTCCATAATCCACCTGTTGCTGTTTCAATGATTTAAACAGGTCCTTAAAAGTTGTACGCGGAATGATCTCAATAGATTGTCCTTCAAAAAAATAATGTGCAGCAATATCATGATATGCACCATAACCACCCTGTATGGCAATTCGTTTAGTTTTCATATTAAATCTTTTTTAAAAAATAAATCAAAAAAAAAGCCCCATCAGGGACTTTCACATTATTTTGAAAAACATATATCCCCTTGCTTCAGATCAAATAACTGAAGAAATAAAAAAAGATATATGAAAAATAGTTACGCATGCTGTATCAAATAACAGGACAAATATAATTCTTTTATTTAGAATTCAAAATTTTGAGTATTCACTCCAGGGGACCAATAAGCTCAATTATAGTACCATCCGGTCCTTGAATCAAAACAAAATGTTTAGTGGAATCCAATGGAACAGGTGTATCCCCCAGAAGTTCAACATTGTGCTTTTTTATCCGATCCAGGAAGGGCTTCAGGCTGGTAACGTTGATGGTGACATACTGCACACCGGTATCATCCTGGATATATTTTGAGAGGGGATGAGCGGCATCCTTTTCGAAACTCATCAGCTTCCACTGGGTTGCTCCCGGTTTATCCTCCAGCTTCAGTACATCAACATGGAATGCAACACCACCTGTAAGACCCGATATCTTCCCGAATTCTTCATCTACGTCAAATTCTCCCACCTTTTGCATACCAATAACATTGGTGTAAAAGTCAAGTGATTTTTCGATATCACTCACAACAACACCAATTTCGATAGTGGTGCTGGAAAACTCACTCTGTGCCATAACCTGATAACTAGCGGTCAGGAACAATAAAATCAGAAATGGAAAAATAATTTTTTTCATGGTTTTTATGATTAATTGTTTTAATATTCAGCTTTTACACTGGCATAAGCAGTTTGCTGATGCATGTTAAAAGTACTTCAATAATCCGGCAACTAAAATAGTTTACTCACTATTTTTCCGATAATATACTTTATCCAATTGCCAATCGCGGGCGATAAAGACCCCATTGTGATCCATAAATAGATATTTCAGCGCGTTATTGCGCCAATAAACTTCAAAACTTTCAAAATCAGGAGTTTTTAGAATACCATAACCGGGAACCAGCACATAATATATATCACCATACTTATGAAATATATGTTCCATAGGGGTAGTATGCCACTCCGGACCACAGGAGTATTTTTTTATATAAGTCTCACCCATGTCAGTTGATTTGTAAATAGAAAAACCATAATCCTGATTACAGGCAATAATTTCATCGTTTTCAGTAACAAATATTTTCAAAGAATATTGGGGAGTATTAAAGGATGTCCAGGTTTTTCCGTCATCTTCCGATCTTAATATAGCAAGCTTATTCAATGAAAGGGAAAGGAGTGTGCCATTTGAAAGACGGTACACATCATTCATTTGCTCCTGAGTATCCAATCCGATAGTGTCTTTTGTCCATGTTAAACCTCCATCCCCGGAACCTCTTATACCATGATCCCAACGTGTAACCCAAATGTAATTATCATATGTTACAAACAATTCAAAAGGTCCGGAATAATCCGGTATAGGATTGGTGCATGTCAGCCAGGTTTCTCCCTGATCAGTGCTTTTAAACAGCTCACCATACCAGGTACCGGCATACAAGGTGCCTTCATTATCAATTTCTATAGTATGTATATGATCAATATTATATATTTCTTCCCATTCAAAATAATTGTCTCCCTGTTTGTAAAGGGTACTGGAAGATGTCATTAAAGTAAAGTTATTTATTGTATCGGCGACCATATCTGATATACGTATATCGGGTCTTGTAGTAACAGTATCCCAGGTATTATACCTGAAGCCAAAAGCACTGAAATCGATTTCGCTTAATAATTTACCGGTGTAATCTAACACATTTGCCTTTATTAATTGCTGGCATGTTACCTCCCCGAGTTTCCAATTTGTGTAAGCAAAGCCATTATCATCTGTAATTATGGTTGATTGATCTACCGAACCTCCACCAGCCATTACATTAAATTGAACCTGTAATCCTTGCGCACAGTAATTTGCAATCAAGTTTTCAATTTGAACACTTATACTGTCGTTGAGATAATTGCAGGCGAATGCCTTTTGATCCGAACCTGATTTATTGAACCGATAATCTTCCAAATTTTGATATGAAGGATCAGGATTCTTCTCACATGACGAGATTAACCCAATTAAACAACATATTATAATGATCCTGTTTTTCATTAAAATTCTTTTTCTAAAACAGGGGGATTTGTAACCCCACCATTAAATTGAACGATTCATTTTTAATAGTTTTATCTTCATAGAAGTTAGCAATCGGATTGTTATATAATGGATCGAATATATTTTTCAATCCATAGTTATAACGG
>JAGGXD010000262.1 GCA_021163295.1 Bacteroidales bacterium | reverse complement strand
TCTGTTGCTGTAATAGGAGATTCAACTTTTACACATTCAGGAATGACAGGTCTTCTGGATGCGGTTTATAAGAAATCCCATATAACCCTGATCATTTCAGATAACTCTACCACAGCCATGACCGGTGGGCAGCATTCATTAGGCACAAACCATCTTTATGATATTTGTAATGGTTTAGGAGTAGAGAAAGAACATCTGAAATTGATTGTGCCATTGAAAAAAAATCATAAGGATAATGTAAAAACAATTAAAGAGGAGCTTAAATATAATGGTGTTTCTGTGATTCTTGCGCAACGTGAATGCGTTCAAAATTTATTAAAAAAGAAAAAATCAAATGAAAAGTGATATTATTCTCTCAGGTGTAGGCGGACAAGGTATATTAACCATTGCAGCTGCAATAGGTTTGGCTGCTCTTGAAAGTGAGTTATATCTTAAACAGGCAGAGGTACATGGAATGAGTCAGAGGGGAGGGGCAGTACAGTCAAATCTGCGATTATCTGATATAGAGATTGCCTCTGACCTTATTCCCTTTGGGCAGGCTGACCTTATTCTTTCTGTTGAGCCGATGGAGTCACTTCGTTACCTGCCTTATTTATCAGATAATGGTTGGCTGGTAACAAACTCTAAACCATATATCAATATTCCGGATTATCCGGACATTGAAAAAATAAAGGAGGAAATTAAAAAGATTCCAAATCATCTGATCCTTGATGCGGATAAAATGGCGATGGATTTGGGTTCACCAAGAAGCGCAAATATTATTATGCTGGGTGCAGCTTCACTGTACATCGATATTCCAATTGAGAATTTTGAGAAAGGGATTCAGAAATTGTTCGGAAGAAAGGGAGAAGAAGTTGTTAAGGTGAATATTGATGCATTTCATATGGGAAGAAGGGATTAGAGGGAATAGAGGGGGTAAAGGGAAGAGCGACAAATTAGCCAATCAATTAGAAATTAGAAATTAGAAATTACAAATTAACCAATAATGGAATTCTCACAAGCCGACTATAAACAGTTTAAATCTAAAGGACTGGAAATTAGTCAGGTAATAACTCAGATTAACAACTTTCGTTCCGGATTCCCATATCTTATCCTTGATTCTCCGGCAACAATAAAACATGGAATAATAAAATGTGATAAGACTGAACTTCAGTTTTATACTGAGGTTTTCGAAAACAAAGGGAGAAAAAAAGAATTGCTGAAATTTGTTCCGGCTTCCGGAGCTGCATCACGGATGTTTAAGGAGTTATTTGAATGCTATTATGAATTAACAAAATCTGACGGCAAACCACAAAATGATCTTTTAGAAAAATATCCCGGTGTAAAACAGGTTTTTGACAGGATCGATGATTTTGCATTTTTTAATGTGTTAAAAACAAAATTTGAATCAAACGGAAAGGAATTCTCTATACCGGTTAATCCTTCTGATTATGAACTTCTGCTTGAACTTCTGCTCGAAGAAAAAGGTCTGAATTACGGTAATATGCCAAAAGGTTTGTTATTGTTCCATATGTATAAAGACAGATCCCGAACTTCATTTGAGGAGCATCTTGTTGAGGGAAGTCACCATTGCAAGGATAATAAGAATCTGGTAAAGATACATTTTACAGTTTCTCCTGAACATATTGAATTGTTCCGGAAAAAATTTGCGGATAGAAAGAGTTTTTTGGAAAAAAAATTATCATCACATTTTGAAATTGAATTTAGTATTCAGAAATCATCTACAGACACTATTGCCGTTGATATGGATAACCTGCCATTCCGTGAAGAAGATGGTTCAATTTTGTTCCGTCCGGGAGGACATGGAGCATTGCTTGAAAACCTGAACCATTTGGATGCTGATATCATCTTTATTAAGAATATCGATAATATTACTCCGGACAGGTTGAGATCTGCCACTGTGTATTATAAGAAGTGCCTGGCTGGAATTCTTTTGGAATACCAGGAAAAGATTTTTAATTATCTGCGTTTTCTTGACGAAACGAATGAGCCTGTTAAAGAGAAAATTGAAGAGCTGGAGCGGTTTCTTGAAAACCGGTTATGTGTCAAACCGCCTGCGGGATACCATGATTTAACCTATAAAGAAAAACTGGATTATATAAGGGAAAAACTTAACCGCCCTGTGCGGGTATGTGGAATGGTTGTTAATGAGGGTGAGCCGGGAGGCGGACCATTTCTTGCAGTAAATCATGATGGCTCCGTATCACTTCAGGTTGTAGAAACATCCCAGATAGATATGGATAATCCGGAACAAAAAAAGATAGTGGAACTATCAACGCACTTTAACCCTGTTGATATTGTCTGCGGAACAAAAGATTATAAAGGCAAAAAATTTGACCTGCTAAAATTCAGAGATCCGAAAACCGGATTTATTTCAAAAAAATCAAAAGACGGAAGGGACCTGAAAGCCCAGGAACTTCCCGGATTATGGAATGGAGCAATGTCTGACTGGAATACAATATTTGTTGAAACACCCATTGAAACATTCAATCCTGTGAAGACAATTAATGATTTACTACGGCCTCAGCATCAACCGTGATATGCAGGAAGTAATAAAAGTCAGGGATCCATAAATTAGAAGTCAATTTTCCCCTCCTCATAGAGCAATGTCCAGCCCAGTATCCAATTTTGATCTTTAAATGCACCCTTGAATGTTACAGGATCGAACCAGCTATCAGGAGATGATACAAGATTGCCGAATTTGACAGAATCCGGTGAGATATTTAACCTGCCGTTGATACGACCAATACCATAATCAATAATTTCACTATGTGAAAGTGTGAAGTAATTTTTCAAGAATTCTGATGGTATACTGACATCAACACCAGGTTCTGCCTCTACCTGAAAAATTGATATTGAATCGTCCTCCCGGACATTCCAGAAACTGTTGCATTCTATAGCCAGATTTCCGCGTTCGATTTGTTTAAATGCATCTTGTTCCACGAAGGTTTTTTCAACAAGAATCCCAAGGTCCTGGTCAGTAAAAATTGAATTATGAATTTTTCCGGCACCGTTTGCAGCTATATTTATAAGACCCCGGCCGGTATTAAGTCCTCTACCAATTCCGGTAAAGTTGTAAATGGAAGGAAGAGAGTAGGGTAGTCCATATCCTGGTGGCAATCCACCTGTAATTTCAATTAGATGATCCCCGGTTTCCGGGGATTGAATAGCCAGCATAAACTGTATCTTACCATTGTACCCGAAATCTGCATCAAATGCATCATCACCGCAATACGAAACAACAATGTACTTCAGATTAACACTGCCACCAAAACATTCAATACCATCATCTAAATTGGAGATACTCTCTACGTGATTTATAGTTGTACCCGAACCAACCCCTCCGAGTGTAAGTCCGTTTATCTCATTACCCTCACCGATATTGGTTCCGCCATGCCTGATGGATACATACCGTAAAACTCCGGAGTTGTCATCATCAAGGGTTCCACCATATATCCCGCGGGGTTCAGTTATAGGTATGCCTTCAATATGTGCCTCATTCTCTTCTGTATTAAGTTTTGCCTGACCGAGAATAATTACTCCACCCCATAATCCTTTAGCATGGACCGGAACTGATCCTTGCAGATCGTCTCCTTCCACAGTAAAAATAATTGGTTCATAGAGTGTTCCTTCCGCGATAATTTTTCCGCCCCTTGCAACAATAAGTGCACTGGCAAACTCTCCCTGTCCTGTTTTTCCCCGAATGACAGTTCCTGCTTCTATAGTCAGTGTTTGACCTGGATTTACAAAAACAAAACCTTCCAGAATGTATTCTTTGTTTTTTGTCCAGGTTGTGGTTCCTGTACCCTGACCAGCGTCACTTATAACATCAGTCTCACCAAGAGGAATGCTACCCTTCCTGCATGAGGGCAAGCTAAGGAGAATTATTAGAGAAACCAAAAAACAGAACAAGCCGGGTTTCATATAATTTTCTAAATTTTGAATTCAAGATTGACAAAAATAAAACGGGAGTTATCCAGGTTAGGCGGATAGGGAACCCAATCCCGGTAACTGAGTGCAATTTTTAAAAATGTTTCTGGTTGGTACTGTAAACCTGCCAGCAATGCACTTCCATCTTTGCTGTAATTCCAACCATAGTTCTCTCCTGTTAAAGTTTTTGATGTCAGGTAATCGTATCGTGTAAAAACTTCCCATTTCTTTATAAATCTGTAGCAGGAGTAAATTGAAAATCCCCAGCGATCCTGATTCTTTTCATATTCGTCGTTGATCCGATAATTAAATTCCGTAGCCAGGTTAAAGTTTTTCGTTTGGAAACCAACAAAAGATGCAATGGTACTTTGGAGTACGGCGTTTTTTTCCATAAAATCATAATAGAATCTGAAAAGCAGAACTTTAATGGGCTTCAATGTTACACCCAATCCGGTTCTGAATGAATTATCGAACTGGGGTTGTGAGTATCCTTCCCCGTTCATAAACGAAATATCGGCTGTTAACCAATCCTTATGGTCATATTTAAGGCCAACTCCAATATCTGCAGAGGGAGTGAACCTGTATTCATCCTGAAAACTCCTGTATATGTACCTTCTGGTCCAGAATTTCTCCTGTACTTTAAATTGGTAAGTATCCGTAAGACCTGCATGAAATGTAAATCTTCCCCGGGTAAAAATTAAAGCTGCATTCTTGAAGTAAGCATATCTCTTAATCTTTGAATAGGCAGATACATCATCCGGGCTCCCGATATCTAACTTCATAATAATAGAGTAATTGGCATTCAGCCGGGTTTTAAAACCAAGATATGCCCGTTCAACATCAAACCCAAGGTAGTTACCATTTAATTGAGTATGAAAGTTGCTGTAAAGGTTAGCAATTGGGACCGTTTTTTCCATGAATGTTTTTTTATCTTCCTGACCAACTCCAACTATTGTTAGAAGACTGATAACCAAAAAGATGAAGCAAAACCTGGGTGTAAGCATCTCTATCAGGATTTTAATCGAAAAACAAAGCAATTATAAGGAAATATTTAGTTTTGTTGCTACAATTTCGAATCTCTTTTTACCGAAATTATTAACATAAGGTTAATGTAAGTATGATAATAAATTAAGATACAGTTAACATGCCTTCCTTATTTTTGTCATGAATCAAGAAAAAAAGAAAATGAAAAAAATAATTATTTTAGTATTTATACTTGTTGCGGTTACTCTTTCTGCAATGACTACTACCGGGAAATCTAAAACCAACAAATCCGCTGCAAAAACAACTTCAATTACCGGTTCGGTTGTTGATGAAATTACAGGGGAAACACTAGCTGGCGTTTCCGTTTTTCTTGAAGGGGTTGATTTGTCTGTTTATACCGGTTTTGATGGTAATTTTGAATTCACAGATCTTATTCCCAGGGAATATACCATAAAAACCTCTTTAATTTCTTACAATGAATGTACATCAAAAGTACATGCAGAATTGAAAAAGAAAAACAAGGTTGATATAAGGTTAAAAAGTGTTGCAAATTAAGTTCATCCGGCATAAACAGAAGCATGTGATTTATCATCAATAGAATTCATTTACTTATTCGTTGTAGTTTTTAGATGAGATCAGTTTGCCGGATTCATCATAAATATACCAGATACCGATTTTCTTCCCATTATCATAGTTCATATCATAGCGGAGAATCCCGTTTTCATCCCAAATACGCCACTTACCATTTTTGAGACCTTTGGAATAGTTAGCTTCACCAATCTTTATTTCATTCTCGTTCCAGGTTTGCCAGGTGCCATCCATAAGGTTATTGTAATAGGCTCTGATCTCCTTGATCTGTCCATTTTTAAAAAACATCTTGATGACTCCATGCTTTAGCCCTGACTTGATCTGCATTTCGATTTTTATCTGACCGCTTTCGTAATGTTCTGCGTATGTCCCGGTATATAGATTGTTATCTTTATCATAATATATACCGTCTTCTCTCTCCAGGTGCTGAGCCTGCAAGGTTAGGGTGTATAGGATGAATATAAGAACTGCACTGATTTTTTTCATTGTCTAAATATAATTAAATATTATGTTATGTTGTTTTATGTATATTTTCGGGTCGTTCTATTAATCTATCAGGTAGCTTAAGCTGATAGAATAAAATCGTCCTGATATAAAACTCTCAAATATATATGTTGTATTCTTGTAAAAATAGGTTTGATTATATTTAGTGTCCAGCAGGTTCTTTACCGAGAATTTCACATTGAATTTTTCACCTAATTTCTTAGAGATGTTGAAATCGAGTTGTCCCCGTGGTTGTTCGAATACATCAGGTATTCCTACAGCATTCACCAGATATAGTCTTTCGCCTGAGATATTGTAACTAATGTTGGAACTCAATCGAAGCGAATCGTTTGTATAGTTAAGGTAAGCATTTACAATGTAGGGTGCCTGTCCGAACATCACCCTTTTATCCGGAAATCCGGGATCAAACTCCCTTTTTAATGATAACTCCTTTGGATCTACTGTAACAGAGGATTTAACATATGTCAAATTGGCCCCAAAACTGAGATTTTTCATCCATGAAACAAATTCGAGATTTTTTCTGATCTCCATTTCTACTCCATAAATCCGGGCTTCATCAGCATTCCGGAGGGTTAGTTCCGGGTTTGCAGCCTCTGTATTAAAGGTGCGTTCAATCGGGTTGATAAATTGCTTGTAGAAAGCGCTGAACGAGAACAATTCACCCGGCTTGAAGAAAAACTCGTACCGGAAATCAAAATTATCAATAAGGGTTCGTTTTAGATTGGCATTGCCAATGAATACAAAATCCCCAACAAAATTGAGGGAGGCATAAGGGGCCAATTCCCTGAAGCTCGGACGGGCAAGCGTTCTGTTACAGGAGAATCGCAGGTTCATGTTATCCTGAAGTGAGTAGATTGTATTCAGCGAAGGCAGGAAATCCGTGTTGTCCAGTATTCCTTCCTTTTCATTCTCTTTGAGACTGTTGGTTAATATGTATGCATTTTCCATCCTTATTCCTGTAACAAATCTGAACTTCTCAGTCAACTCCAGTTCTGTCATGATATATGAACCAAGTATCCGTTGGTATCCGTTATAACTATTCTTTTTGTCAGAAGTTTCAGAATTAGAAACGAACAGTCTTCCTTCACTTGCATTAATGTTGCTGTCATCCAGATAGCTGATTATGTCACCGTTATAAGAATTGCTATTTTCGTTAAAATTGAATTTCTTCTCCCTGAATTCCCGTTTTTTTAAGACAAATGAAACTCCCGCTTTCAATTTTGTATCTATTGATCCGAGGTTGAATGGCTTCTCAGAATTGATCTTGTTATCCCAGTTCAATTCATCCATAAACCTGTAATAGCGTGTTGGGACAGGATAGAGAGATTGACTAATTTCATAGAGTCTGCTATTACCCTGCAGTGTATAATGGTTGGTAAAAAATCTAAGGTCTGGTTCATGCTGTTTTGAATAGGTATAAGAGCTCAAACAGTCTATCTTAATTTTTCCAACATTCTCAAAAAAATCCTCACCTTTTAGTTGAATAGATGAAAATCCTCTTTCAAGGAATTGTAGTGTTCTGGTTTGATAGAGCATCCCTGCCTCATCTGAACTTTTTTCACCCGCCTGATAGCGTGCTGAAGATTCTCCGCTATGATTATGCAGCAAAAGGAGTCCTATCTTATGGCTGTTATTTATTTTATAATTTAGGTTAGCCAGTACAGCCCACATCACATCATTTGATCCTTTCTTATCCGTGTCTAGGGTCAATTGGCTGGTTAGCAATTCATCACCACCATCAATTAATTTAAAACGACCGGTTACACCGTTATCATTAAAATTATATTTATTTGAATAGGAGAGACCAATCACATAGCCCAGAGGTTTTTCTCTAATTTCTAACTGGTTCCCAACAGAAAATGAATAGGACTGATTCATGAAAGAGGATTTTTTTTCCGACTCCATCGTTTTATTGAATGATTTTGTGATCAGGTCAAGTTGGTAATCGTCGTAAAATCTTGCAGGAATTTGTCCTTCAGCCTCAGAGGGAATGGACCGGATTCCATCATCAATTCCCAGCCAGTCATATTTACCACCCTCATATGTCAGGTAATCCGGATTAAAATGGGAAATTGGATTGAATTCAAATGAAGCAGATAGCTGAAACGTATACTTCTCAGGAAAATCTTTGGTAATGATATCAATATGTCCACCGGTGAAGCTTGCCGGAAGGTCGGGAGAGAATGTTTTATGAATAACCATATTCTCGATTATATTACTTGGAAAAAGGTCAAGTTGAACTGTATTCCTGTTGGGATCCAATCCGGGAATCTCTGCTCCGTTCAGGGTGGTTTTACTATACCTGTCACTCAGCCCTCTTACATAGATATATTTACCTCCTTCAACCGATACACCGGTAACCCGTTTCAACGCTCCGGCTGCATCACTATCGCCCAACCTGGAGATCTGTTGTGCTGATATTCCATCCAGAACAACCGAAGATCTTCTCTGCAAAACCTGCAGGGCGGCTTCCGTTCTCCTTGAGGCCCTGGCAACAACATAGACTTCATCAAGAGCAACCTGTGCCTCATCAAGATGGATGTTGATAATGGTTACATCATCTGCCTTTATTTTTATGGCCTGATAGTTCTGTGTCTGGTAGGAGATATATGAACAGGTAAAGTTATATATTCCTTCATCCAACTCAAGAGAATAATTTCCATCAAAATCGGTAATTGTCCCTTTAGTAGTACCTGTTACTACTACTGTTGCTCCAATTAGTTCTTCTCCCGTCTTTTCATCAATTATTTTACCACGTAAAAATCCCTTCTGGGAGTAACCCTGAAGCCCTGATAAAATGAAAACAAAAGAAATAATAGTAGATATTGTAATTTTCATAATTGCTACATATAATAATAGTAGGAAACCAGTTGTTTAAGTAACCGGCTTCCCGCCCTAAAACAACTCACCTATGAATTAATCAAGCGCATGTATTACTTCGATTCAAATAATAAGGTCCAACCTACTGCCCAGTTTGTTCCACCCGGATCAAATGCTCCCTGGTAGGTAATATTAGTAAACCAACTATCTGTAGGTGCTACCCCATTGTTAGCCCCGGTAGCAGGTACCGGATTGGTTGCACTAACCAGACCTGATATGGTTGAATTGCCGTTATTTGCAAACATAGCCACCCAGGTTGGAGTATTAACATCTACCTTATTAAGCAGAGCTAAAGTAGGTATCTGTTTATCATCATTGTCAGTTACTTTATTCCCTGAATTGTCGAGTGAATCTCCCACGTAGGATAATTTGAAAATAGTTTCTGCAGTGCCACCGGCCACATCAGAAAAGATGCAGTTCTTTACTTCCAGATTTCCATCCGAGATCTGTTTGTAGCTGTTCTGTTCTCCAATGAGGATCTCCACATCAATCCCTTTTGCCTGATTGGCGAAGATGGAATTATTGTATTTTCCGCCCGCATTGTCACGGAACGTAATCACTCGTTTTCCGGCAGAAGCACCTCTGCCAATATAGGTCGCATTGTAGATAACGGGAATTGCATATGGTGTTGCAGTCTCCGGATCTGTTCCACCATCATGTTCTCCAAGTCGGTCGCCGGCTCCACCGGTTTCATCCTGTATGGCGACCCAGAATTGTCCTTTTCCACGGAATCCTTCATCATAATCATAGGAATCATCTCCGCAATAAGCCACCAGAATGTATTTTAGCCGTGGATTTCCTCCAAAGAATTCAACACCATCGTCTTTGTTGGATATTACCTCAATATATTCAAAAGTGGTTCCACTGCCTACACCGCCGAGGGTAAGACCATTGATCTCATTTCCTTCACCGATGTCGGTTCCGCCATGCCTGATTGAGACATATTTCAAAGTTCCTGAATTATCCGTATCATCCGAACCACCATATAACCCCCTGGATTCACTGGTCGGAATTCCTTCAATAGCTGTTTCACCAGGGTTTGAATTCAGGGAAGCTTTTCCCAGTATAATTATACCACCCCATAGTCCACGCTGATCTTTTCCAATGTTCCCACTAAGCTGATCAGCTTCAGCCGTAAAGATAATGGGATTTGAAGCCGTACCAATAGCAGAAATCATACCTCCCCTGGTAACAATAAGGGCGCTTGCATCTGCTTCCATCCCCGGTTTCCCTTTAATAACTGTACCTGCTTCAATAGTAAGGGTCTGATCACTATTTACGAATACCAGACCATTCAATATCCATACTTTGTCACTGGTCCATGTTATAGTTCCGGTACCCTGCCCAAGATCTGTTACCGTGACTTCACCATTCACCTCCTCATACTTGGTCGCATTAGGATCAGATTCCGGTTCATTATTTTCCTCACATGCAATCAGTCCAATAAGAAATAATACACCGATTACAATTAAGTAACTGAATAGCTGTGTTTTCGTTTTTTTCATTTGTTTTAGATTTTAGTTTCGTATTTTAATTTGAATTAACTAGTGCAAAGAAAACAGGGTGCTTTTAATTGAATCTTATGAATAGATTAAGGTTTGATTAAATAAACGGACGGATCTTATCATTGCTTTACAAATCATTAACATAATCTTAAGGTTCTCTTATCAAACCTCAATTTGTTTATCTTTACATTTAATAATTTCTTAAAACTATGAAGCTAGCTAAACAGAAAATTTTGCTTGTGGATGATGAAAAGGATATTCTGGAATTCATCTCATATAACCTGAACAAAGAGGGATATGAAGTATTGACAGCCCGTAACGGAAGGGATGGAATTGAAATGGCCAGGAAATTTGTTCCACAGTTAATACTTTTAGATGTAATGATGCCGGAAATTGATGGAATGGAAACCTGTGAGGAGCTACGAAAAATTAAGGAACTGGACAATACAATCATAGTGTTTTTAACTGCCAGGGGTGAAGATTATTCACAGATAGCCGGATTTAAAGCAGGTGGAGATGATTATATAGTTAAGCCTATTAGTCCTAAGGTGCTGATATCCAAAATTAAAGCATTAATAAGGCGAAGAGATAGGGCAAATAGTATCGATGAGGAACAACAAAACATGATAATTGAACAGGATGATATAATACTGGATCGTGAAAAATACATCGTGATAAAAAAGGGGGGGAAATTATCCCTTCCTAAAAAGGAGTTTGAATTACTGGCTTTACTTATCTCAAAACCTGAAAGGGTTTTTTCCCGTAACGAGATTTTTAGTAAAATATGGGGTGATGATGTTATTGTAGGGGATAGAACAATTGATGTCCATATTCGGAAATTACGGGAGAAAGTAGGAGAGAAGCATATTCAAACAGTTAAAGGAGTTGGGTACAAGTATATAGGTAAGTAAGTTGAGTAAGTTGAGTAGGTGAGTAAGAAAGAATAAAGAGTTTGAGGTTTGAAGATGTTTGAGGTTAAGAACCTGAAACCAACCAGGAACCACATCTTAATCTTCTTATTAACTTTTATCTTTTTACTTTTTACTTTAAACTTGATTCTTACTATTATTTTTATTGTGGATCACAAAATCCCTCTGGGCTTTAATGATATTTACTGTATTAAGCAACAGGCTTTTCGTTTCTGATATAGTATTGAAGAATAAAAGGCTGTTTTTTGTTCCTGCTTCTTCGTGTTTGATCATTTTTACCTGTTTTTTTTGTAATTTATCAAGTTGCTCCAGTATTAATTGCTGCTTGTCGATAATCTCCTTCACAATTTCAAACTTATCTTTCTTAACAGTATTCAGAACCAGATTGTAAAAATTTGAAATTTCTTCATTCAGATCATTCAGATAATTCCTTTGAACAGTACGTAATGGAGGATGATTATTATCAATGTGGTTGAAGATAGGATCAGTCAGATATGTAAGACAGTGAGCTGCTTCCCTGAGATAATCAACTACCTGGACATAAAAAGGGCCTGTATCCGTTGAGTTTTCATCAAGGAGCTTGATTGTGGAGAATACATTGTCCTTATGACTCTTAACCTCTTGATTAAGTTTCTTTATATCTTTCATATTATTTTTAACCAATTTCCTGTCTTCATTCAATAACCCTGTTATACTTAAATAATAGAGCTTGGAAACTGATATAAGGGTTGATGTTACGTTCTGTCTTGAGATTTCAAGCACATTCTCCCTGTCCAGTATTTTAATTTTTTCTCTTTCTACTTTTTTCTTTTCTTCTTCTTTTTCTTTTTTATGGTGAAAAACATTGGTCCGGACAACAAGGAAAACAGCTAGAGTAACAATGATAAGGATGCCTGCTAAACCTGTCCAATGAATAATAATTGCTATACAGAATGCAACCGTAAATGCGCTAAGTGCAGTAAAAAACCAGCCGGTAATTACTGTAATAACACCGGATATCCGGTAAACTGCACTTTCCCTGCCCCAGGCACCATCAGCAAGTGAGGTTCCCATAGCTACCATAAATGTTACATAAGTTGTAGATAACGGTAACTTAAGTGATGTGCCAAAAGCAATTAGTATACTTGCAACAACAAGGTTAACAGAAGCTCTGACCAGATCAAATGAGATAGATTCATCACGTTTACGTTTTTTATATAAAGTCCGGTCAAACCTCTTTCTTACGGCAATTTGGATATGTGCCGGTACAATCTTGCTAACAGATTTACTAAAAGATAATGTGCTCCGGACAATTGCACGCGCGAGAAGTGATGATTCAAAACGTTCTGTTCCTTCATCCTGCCGGCTGAGATCAAGAGTGGTTTTGGTTACCGACCTTGCTTTTCTGGATACCCATAAAGTAATTACCATAATGATCCCCGCTATCAAGAGAAATGTTGTAGGTGTCTGTACTGCTTCTTTTAGTGCTTCCATTGAAAAAGTTGCAGGATCACCGCTACCACTTGCAATGAAAGCTTTAAAAGATTCAAAGCCGGCAAGCGGAACGCCAATAAAGTTGACAAGGTCATTCCCGGCAAATGCCATTGCTAAGGCAAATGTTCCTACCAGTACAATAAACTTTAATACATTGATCTTAAATAGCCAGAATAGCAGTTGAAGAAGTAATGAGCACCCAATAAAGCTTAATACGATAATTAAAAAGGCATTGGCTTTTATCCAGATCAATTGTTCAGAAGAAATAAATGAAGAGCCTTTTGCTCCTTTAATAAGAATGAAAAATGTTATTGCAGCAATAGACAGTCCTCCCCAGATAGATCCAAAATATTTTAAATACTTTTCGTATTCAAAAGAGAAAATAAGCCTTGCCAGATATTGAATAAGGGCACCGAAGGAAAATGCAACAATCACTGATAATAAAATACCGAAAATTATTGCAAGCGCTTTTCCTGTATTAATATATGTATCAAGATCCCCGCTTTCAGGTGAGTTGGTTATTTTAATTATAGCCATTCCAACTGAAGCACCTAAAAGCTCAAAAACTATGGAAACGGTTGTTGAAGTGGGTAACCCAAAAGTATTGAACAGATCAAGAAGAATAATGTCTGTCAGCATAACAGAAATAAAAATGATCATAATTTCTTTAAAGTAAAACTGATCAGGATGCATAATTCCTTTCCGGGCAATTTCCATCATCCCGCTGGAGAATGTTGTTCCGACAAGAATACCAATGGCTGCAACAATCATAATTACCCTGAAAGAGGCAACTTTAGAGCCAAAAGCCGAATTTAAAAAGTTTACAGCGTCATTACTGACACCAACAACAAGATCGGAAATTGCCAGGATAAAAAGAATAACTACAATAAAAATATAGAATGATTCCATAGGGGATGGCTTTTAGATATTGAACAAATGTAACTTTCAAAATAATCGGATAATAGCAGTGTATGTTAATTTTATGTTAAATTTTTACTTTATAGTACAAGTATGAAGAAATGCCGGATTTCCCGAAGCAAGAGAATTTATTTTTATTATGGACATATTGTAAAAGATTTTGGAAGTTGAGAGCGATAAATTATCTTTGGTTCAATTTTAAAATTTATATATATTAAAACAACATTTCCTGTCAAATTTGCGTATTAAAAGATATGTGTAAGCGAATTTATTATAAACTGTGTATATAGAAAATTGCTGAAATTTTTTTTTATAATTTTTATTTTAATACATTTATGTTTAAATTTGAGTTGGACACCTTTGAGTTGATAAATTAAACTTCCTTAAAAATGAAAAAATCTCTTATTCTATTTATCATAATCCTTATTGTGATCCTGTTTTTCCCGGTGTTAAATATTGTGAAGTGGGGAGTACAGCCGAAACGACCTCTTGATGTCCTTATTCTGGATAAGACAGTACCAACTTATGACAGGTACAATCACAAATCATTTCACTGGATTCTTACTCATAATAAGTATGTTAAAGGAAACAAGAGGTTGTATTCTTATAAGAAAGACTACTTTGGTTTTGTTCCTTTACGTCCTCTTAGAGATAAGCAATGGGAACCTCGAAGAATACGATTTGCTCAAATAATTGAACTTGCCGATTCATTAGATGCTCTTTACTATGCAGATACGTATGGAGTGTATTTTAATGACTGGTATCATGGAATTAATCGCAGCAACCGTTCCAGACTTATTTATGGAGGATTAAACAATAGTGATTATAGTTTACTGAAGGAAATGAAAGACAGGGATAAATTGGTAATTGCTGAATATAATATATTGGCTTATCCAACTGCTCCGCTTGAAAGAAACAAAACAGAAAATATTTTCGATATTCACTGGACAGGCTGGGCAGGGAAATATTATAAGGATCTTAATCCCGCAACGAATCCTGAAATTCCTAAGTGGATAATTAAACTTTACGAGAAAGATAATCTTGAAACCTGGCCATTTATAAATTCAGGAATTATTCTGGTGAAAAATGATAATAAAGTCATTGTGCTTGAGAATGAAACACACCTTGATTTTGATGTGCCATTTATTTATTCATCTAAAGAGGCCCAGGAAGCTTACGATTTACCTTATAAAGTAAATTACCCTCATTGGTTCAATATTATCGAATCAGGTGAAAATATTGTTCTTTCTGAGTTTAAAATTCATGCAAATTATGTTGGAGATTCACTATTGGAAGCTAACCTTATTCCTGAAGTCTTTCCTGCAGTGATCATGCAACCGGAAAAGAAACATTATTTTTATTTCGCGGGCGACTTTGCCAATAATGTTGTTAACTATTCCACTACCTATTTCAAAGATATCGAAAAGGTTGATAAATATCTTTACAATAATGACCTCTCGGATAAAAGGAAGTTTTATTGGAAATATTACAAACCTCTGGTTACTAATATTCTTAATGATTATTACCTCGAATTGAAAGAAAAATAAAAAATTTTATAATACATTGTAACCTATCCTTATTACAGGGATAGGTTTTTTTTTAACAAGGCATCGTACAACACCTCCACAGGATGGTAAGCTGTTCGGTTTGTACCGTCTTTTATCTGGTGCCGACAGCTTGTTCCCGGTGCTGCAATAATTGTTTTTTCAGCGGTTTCCCTAATAGCAGGAAACAAAACCAGTTCTCCGACTTTCATGCTTAAATCGTAATGTTCTTTTTCATATCCGAACGAACCTGCCATACCACAGCAACCCGATGGGATCTCTTCGACAGTGTAATTTTTTGGTAAAGACAATAATTTTTTTGTGGCATCAGTTGAGGCAATTGATTTTTGCTGGCAATGACCATGCAGCTTAATATGCTGGTTTCTATTTGTAAAAGCTTCGGATTTAATATGTCCCTTTTCCATTTCCTTTATCAGGAATTCATCAATCATAAAAGTATTGTCGGCAATTTGTTGTGCTGTTTCTTTATTCTTCCCGCGTAACAAATCAGGATACTCGTCACGAAAACTCAGAATCGCTGAAGGTTCAATTCCTATCAAAGGTCTTTCTTTTGTTATTAAAGGACCGAAAATTTCAATATTTTTCCCGGCAAGGCGACGGGCTTTACGTAATAAACCTTTAGAGATATAAGCTCTTCCGCTTTCGGCATGTGATTGTGTTTCAGTCCTGTAGCCTAATCTTATCAATAATTGGATTGTTTTAATGCCAATGGATGCATCGTTATAGTTGGTAAATTCATCAATAAACAGGTAAACAGTTCCGTTTTTTGGATTTTCAGGGTTGAGTTTGTGAAGGTTTTGCCGTACCCATTTCCTAAGTGTTGTAGTGTTTATTGAAGGTATTGATCGCTTTACAGCAAATTTCAGGATCTTTTTTATTGGAAATGATAATACCTTGCTTTTTGCAAAGAGGTTAAATAGTGCAGGAAAGAAGGCTCCTATACGGTTGATTTTTGAAATGTTGGCAATAACTCTTGTTCTAAAGGGAATACCATGGTCGTCGTAGTAATGTTGCAGGAATTCTGCTTTCATTTTCGCTATATCAACACTTGACGGGCATTCCGATTTACACCCTTTACAGGAAAGGCACAGGTCAAGAATTTCGTATAATTCCGGGTGATCAAACGGTTTTTCCTGCTCTGGTAAACTAAGTAATTCCCGTAACAGATTAGCTCGTGCCCTGGTAGAATTATGCTCATCACGAGTTGCCATGTAACTTGGGCACATTGTCCCCCCAATTTTTTCTGTTTTCCTGCAATCGCCCGAACCATTACATTTCTCAGTTGCCCTGACAATTCCGCCAACATCCGAAAAGTCAAATATGGTTTTTATTTCAGGGGTAACCTGACCAGGAATATAGCGCAGACTGGTATTCATTATTGGTGTGTCTACTATTTTTCCCGGGTTAAAAATATTTAGAGGGTCCCAGCTTTTTTTCACCTCTTTTAACAATTCATAATTCCTGTTACCCAGAATTATTGGTATAAATTCTCCGCGAAGTCGTCCATCACCGTGTTCTCCGCTCATTGATCCATGGTATTTCTTAACCAGTGTGGCAACTTCAAGTCCCAGTGTCCTGAAAAGCTCCACATCACCAGGTTTTTTTAAATTAAGTATAGGACGCAGATGAATTTCCCCTGATCCAATGTGGGCATAGTAAACACATTCTTTATTGTGCTTATCCAAAATAACTTTCAGTTCATCCATGTAATCAGGTAACATACTTACATTTACTGCTGTATCTTCAATTAGTGAGACTGGTTTTGCATCTCCTTTCATGTTAGACAAGATTCCAAGTCCTGCTTTCCTGAGATCCCAGACTTTATCAACGTCAGGTGGAAAAATAAGGGGAAAATGATAGCCATAACCCTCTTTTCGCATATCTGCTTCAAGATCCTTTGCAATTTGTTCTATCTCATCACGAGTTTCACGGGCAAATTCTATAGCAAGAATAGCAGCGGGTTTCCCTTTAATAAAAAACCGGTTCCTTTGCTGTTCAATATTGCTTTTTGTTAATTCCAGCACTATATTGTCCATCATCTCCACCGCTCCGGGTTTGAACTTCAGTGCAATCAGGTTTGCCCTGAAAGTTTCCTCCAGGGTTTTGAAATGAACACAAACTAATCCTGTTTCTGCCGGAGGGAGATCAATAAGGTTTAATTTTATCCCGGTTGTAAAAGCCAGTGTGCCTTCCGACCCGGCAAGTAACCTGGAAAAGTTAAAAGGGTTTTTTTCACCCGGAGTAAATACATCTGATTTTAGCAAAAGATCAAGTGCATAGCCTGTATTTCGTCGTGGAATAACCGGATCAGGATAATCAGTACGGATAGATTCCTTATTTGTTTCGCTTGTAAGTATCTTACGGATAGATCTGTAAATATTACTTTCAAGAGATTCTCCTGTACATTTAGTCTCAAACTCTTTCGTAGTAAGATTATTGAATATTGCTTCTGAGCCATCGCTTAAAATGGTGGATACTTCAAGTGTATGCTCTCTTGTGCTGCCATAAAGTATGGAATGTGCTCCGCATGCATTGTTACCTAACATCCCACCCATCATACAGCGGTTCGAGGTGGAAGTTTCCGGACCAAAGAACAGTTCAAATGATTTAAGATATTGATTGAGTTCATCCAGTATAACACCCGGCTCCACACGTACCCATTTTTCTGACTTGTTAACTTCAATGATCCTGTTCATGTAACGGGAAACATCTACAATAAGTCCTTCTGATACTACCTGGCCGGCAAGAGATGTTCCTGCAGTTCTTGGTGTTATCGGTATTTTATTTTCACGCGACCAAATAATTATGTTGAGAATGTCATTTTTGTGTTTGGGTAAAGCAATAGCAACCGGTTTTTGACGATAAGCCGAGGCATCAGTAGCATATATCAAACGACTAACTTCATCGTAAAGTAAATCTCCATCCAGTAACCCGGCAAGGGTATTTAGCTGTCTGGTCAAATTAGCAGGATCCATATAATAATTTTTTGGCTAAAATAATAATGAACATAGTTTCGCAAAGTAATTAAAAAGGTTAATACTATTCAAATGGAATAGTGGAAAGATGGAATAATGGAATAATGGAAAGAGGGAAGAAAAAGAGTTGAGTAATTGTGTTGCAAATTGCGTTCTTTACGCATCCTTAGCGAACTTGGCGGTTAGTTCTTTTATAAAATGATGCTATATATTGCAGTATTAAAGGTTTCAAGTTACATATTATCGAACTTTGAACTTTTTGAAATATTGGAAAATGAAATGAGGGGATGCTGAATTTCCCAGTATTCCAATATTCCAATATTCCAGAATAAACTATGTGTCATCCTGAAAAACATTTTTTAATTAGTTTTTGTGGTTATGTTATTAAATACATTCTCCATTTCATGACAATAGTCATAATGAAATATTAGAAAAACAGGCAATTTTAATTACCTTTGTAGCTCATAAACAATTTTAATATAAAATATTGATATACAATGGAGTTACTTAAAGCAATAAAGGAAAAAGCAAAAAAAAATATTAAAAGGATTGTACTACCGGAAGGTACGGAAGAAAGAACACTGAAAGCTGCAGATATTCTAATTAAGGAGAAAATTGCCGATATAATTCTGCTTGGGAAAAGGGAAGATATTGAAAGTTCCGCAGTAAAATTTGGGTTAAAGAGTATTAAGAATGCAACTATTATTGATCCGTTAAGCCATCACAGGAAACTTGAGTATGTCGATTTAATGGTTGAGTTGAGGAAGCATAAGGGTCTTACGCGTGATGATGCATTTAAATTAATTGAAGACCCACTTTATCTGGCTACGTTAATGATTAAGAATGGAGATGCCGACGGTGAGGTTGCCGGTGCAAGAAATGCTACCACTGATGTGTTAAGGCCTGCATTTCAATACGTTAAGACCCTGCCAGGCATAAGTGTAGTATCTGGTGCTTTTATTATGTTCTTTAACGATAAATCCTTTGGCGAAAATGGGGTGCTTATTTTTGCCGACTGTGCAGTCCATCCCGATCCTTCAGATAAAGAACTTGCTGAAATTGCTGTTGCCACTGCAAATACTACCAGGGCGATAGCTGGCTTCGAACCAAAAGTTGCCATGCTTAGCTTCTCAACCAAGGGTAGTGCAAAACATGAAATGGTTGATAAAGTTGTTGAAGCTACCCGAATTGCACATGCCATGGATCCTTCATTAAAAATAGATGGTGAAATGCAGGCAGATACTGCAATTATTGAATCAATTGGCAAAAAGAAGGCTCCGGCAAGTGAAATTGCAGGGAGAGCCAATGTTCTTATCTTTCCAACCATGGAAGCAGGGAATATTGCTTATAAACTTGTCCAGCGTCTTGCACATGCTGAAGCTATAGGCCCGGTTTTGCAAGGTATGGCAGCTCCAATTAACGATCTCTCAAGAGGATGTTCAGTTAGTGATATTGTAAACTTAGTTGCTATTACAGCCAACCAGGCAGATGCCATTAAAAAATAAACATATGAAAACAGAAGTGCTTGAAGATTACGCATTAGAAAAACGAGCCAGGCAAAAGGGGAGTCTGAAAAAAGTAGGTATAATTGGTGCCGGTACTATGGGGCAGGATATTGCAGTAATTATTAGTAAGCAAGGCATAGATGTTGTATTTATTGACCTTACCGAGGAAAGAGTTAAAGAAATCTTTAATGAAATATCCATTCGTCTTGATGAAATAATTAGTAAATGGGGTATGACAAAAAGTGAGAAGCGGGCAATTATTTCAAGGATAACCGGATCAATTGATTATAACGATATCAGTGATTGTGATCTGGTAATTGAATCCATTAATACAAAAAAAGCCGGATCGAGCAGGGAACTCAGGAAAAGTGTATTCAAGAAAATTGAATCGGTAGTATCAAGAGAAACAATTCTTGCATCCAATACATCAACGATGATGATCTCTGATCTGGCTGAGGTGCTGGATTATCCCGACAGGGCTGTAGGTTTGCATTTTATCACTCCGGCAATAACTGTTAAAATTGTTGAAGTGGTTAATGGAGTAAAGACAAGCGATAAATCATATGAATTTGTTTTAAAGTTTGCTAAAAAGATTGAGAAGAAGCCGATTATTGTACATGAATCTCCGGGTAATATTAGTACCCGTCTTATTGCAACACTCGTTAACGAAGCATGTGAAACCCTGATGGAAGGCATTGCTTCAACAACCTGTATCGATACAACCATGAAAAAAGGATATGGTATGCAGTTTGGTCCTTTTGAGATGGCTGACAGAATAGGTCTGGATAAAATGGTTAAATGGATGGAAAATCTCTATGAAGAGTTTGGAGATCAAAAATTCAAGCCAAGCCCGATTCTGAAACGTCTGGTCAGATATGGTTTCTATGGAAAGACTTCGGGCTCAGGGTTTTATCGTTATGAGAACGGACTGGCTACCACTGAAACTATTACCTATCCTGAGATTAAATAAAAAACTGAATATTAATCAGAATCAGTAAATGAACTAAGTATGAAAATAATAGTACTGAATTGTGGTAGTTCTTCTATCAAATATCAGTTATTCGATATGGATAATGAAAAGGTATTTGCAAAAGGAATTGTTGATAAAATTGGTTTGCATGGATCATCAATCACAAACGAAAGGAATGACGGCGATAAAGTTAAACTTGAGGGCGAAATTATTGATCATCAACAAGGAGTAGAATATATTTTGGGTGTTCTGTCAAGTAAAAAGCATGGTAGTATCAGTAATTTTAGTGAAATTGATGCTATTGGCCACAGAGTTGTACATGGGGGTGAGAAATTTAGTTCCAGTGTTTATATTACAGATGAAGTAATTAAACAAATGGAGAATTATATTGACCTGGCACCTCTTCATAATCCTCCCAACCTGAAAGGGATATATGCTATGAAAGAATTATTACCTGATATTCCGCAGGTAGGGGTTTTTGATACTGCTTTCCACCAAACCATACCTTCTTATGCATATATGTATGCTATACCTCATTCACTTTATATTAAATATGGTATTCGTCGTTATGGTTTTCACGGAACTTCCCACCGTTATGTGACAACCAGGGCGTGTGATATTCTTGGAGGAAAATGTTCCAATTCAAAAATTATTTCATGCCATTTAGGGAATGGTGCATCTGTTGCTGCAATTAATAATGGGAAGTCGGTAGATACATCAATGGGACTAACACCTGTTGAAGGATTGATAATGGGTACCAGAACAGGAGACCTGGACCTTGGGGTTCTGATATATATTATGCGCAGGGAAGAGATTGGTATCACTGAAGCAAATACACTGATAAATAAGCATAGTGGAATTCTCGGTATTACCGGTATCTCTTCGGATATGCGTGAGGTGGAAGAAGCATCTGAAAAGGGGGATTGGAGAGCATCCCTGGGTTTGGATATGTACCATTACAGAATTAGGAAATATATAGGAGCATATGCTGCTGCTATGGGGGGCGTTGATATACTGATCTTTACCGGAGGAATTGGAGAGAATGCCGATCTGACAAGAAGTGAGGTTTGTAAAGATTTTGAGTTCTTGGGATTAAAATTTGATGCTGATAAGAATAAAGGTGTCCGTGGAAAAGAGAAAGTTATTAGTGCAGATGATTCAAAAGTGACAGTAATAATAGTACCTACTAATGAAGAACTTGTAATCGCAAGAGATACAAGAGATATTGTTACAAAGATGGAATGATGGAATATTGGAATATTGGGAAGATAGAAGAAATAAGAGAATATAAAATGAACTCGTAACCTGAAACTCGTAACTCTAACATTTTTCTATTAATCAATAATTTATCTGGAAATGATAACAAAGCTTAATGAAATGTTTGATGCCCTGAAATCAGGGAAAAAGAAACGCCTTATTGCTGCTTTTGCTAACGATGCACATACTATTGAGGCTATTCACAAAGCAGTTAAACTAGGGATTATTGATGCTACCCTTGTTGGTGATAAGAAAATTATTGAATCGGTTTGTGAAAAGGAAAACATAAATCCGGGATTATTTACAATCTTTAATGAAAAAAATGAATCTGATGCTGCTGCAAAGGCTGTCCAGCTTATTAACAGTGGCAAAGGAGACCTTATAATGAAAGGCATGGTCAGTACCGATAAATATATGCGGGCTATCCTGAATAAAGAAAATGGATTGATGGATCATGGAGCTATACTTACACATATTTCTGTGGTGGAACCCAAAAAATATCATAAACTGCTTATTATTGGTGATGTTGCTATTATTCCTCAACCGGAATTGAAGGAGAAAATTGTTATAGCAAAATTCTTAATAAGAACAGCACATTCACTTGGTATCAAAAGACCTAAACTGGCTGTGCTGGCAGCAACAGAACAAATTCTTCCAAAAATGCAGGCATGTGTTGACGCAACTGTGTTAGCAAAAATGAGTGACAGGGGGCAGATAAAAGGTGCTGTTATAGACGGACCGTTTGCTCTGGATGTAGCTATTGATAAGGAAAGTGCTGAAATTAAGAAGATTAACTCTGAAGTCGCCGGTAATGCTGATTGTATCCTGTTCCCGAATATCGAATCCGGAAACGTTTTTTATAAATTTCATACAAAACTTACAGACGGGGAGGTGGCAGCTGTTGTTGCAGGTGCACGTGTGCCTGCTATACTCTCTTCAAGAGGTGATAGCGTACAGACAAAACTAAATTCTATTGCACTGGCATCTCTTATGTCGGAATAGTTTCTTATAGAACAACAACTATGGATGCATATCGAATTCTTGCAATAAATCCGGGTTCAACTTCAACCAAGATAGCAATATACCTTAATCAAAAATCCCGTTTCTTAAAATCAATCAAGCATCCGCTCGAAGATCTGAATAAATTTGAAAGAATTGTTGATCAGTTTGAATTCCGGAAAAAGATTATTCTTGAAGAGCTGGTAAAAGGCAATGTAAAGGTTGAAGATATTTCAGCGGTTGTTGGTCGCGGAGGTATATTAAAGCCGGTTGAATCAGGTGTGTATGAAGTAAATGAAGAGATGCGGAAAGATATGATAGAATGTACATATGGTGAACATGCAAGTAATCTTGGGGGACTGATTGCCTACGATATTGCCACATCATTTAAAGATAGAAAAGTCAGAGCATTTATTGCCGATCCTACAGTAGTTGATGAATTTCAGGAAGTTTCAAGGATTTCCGGTCATCCGGAATTTGAACGCCGGTCTGTTTTTCATGCCCTGAATCATAAAGCAATGGGACGGGCGTATGCTAATTTCCTTGGCAGAAAATATGAAGAGTTGAACCTGATAATTGTCCATATGGGAGGAGGTATTTCTGTTGCTGCACATCAGAAAGGCAGGGTAATTGACGCAAATCAGGCACTGGACGGAGATGGTCCGTTTACTCCTGAACGAAGTGGTACATTACCTGCCGGTGATCTTGCCCGCTTGTGCTTTAGTGGAAAATATTCCCTGGATTATGTGATGAAGATGATTAAAGGTAAGGGGGGAATGATTGCTTATCTGGGCACTAATGATGCTTATGAAGCAGGATTGAAAGCAGAAAACGGTGATAAAAAGACAATTCTTATCCTTAATGCAATGGCATACCAGATAGCTAAAGAGATTGGTGCAATGGGTACCGTAATGAAAGGAAATGTTGATGCTATTATCTTAACAGGAGGTATTGCTCATAATAGTATCATAGTTGATTATATTAAAACTATGGTAGCCCATATCGCAAAAGTGGTGGTTTACCCGGGCGAAGACGAAATGGAGGCTTTGGTAATGAATGCTTTAATGGTCATGAAGGGAGAAGTGGAATGTAAAGTGTATTAAGGGGTGGTTTCTGACACAGGGAGGATTTTACCATTAAAATATTTATCTCCTTTAATTGCAAAATCTGATACCAAAACTGCCATTTCCTGTGCTGTTACAGCTGCTTTATAACCCGGAAAAGCTTCATTAAACATCTCGGTATTTGCAGATCCGAGGGCTAAACAATTAAAGGCAATATTTTGTTCTTTGTATTCTTCAGCCAGACATTCTGTTAAGTTTGCAATTGCAGCCTTACTGGCACTATAGTATGATAAACCCGGAAATTTTGCGCTTCCCTGAATCGCTCCCATACTGCTGATATTTATTACATGACTTCTTTTTTCCTTTCCCATTAGAGGTAATAACAGGTTTATTAATTGAGCAGGAGCAAAAAAATTAATATTAAAGGTGCGTTCTGCAGTATCACAGGATGTTTCTGTAAATAAAGTCTTTTGCAGGAATCCTGCGTTGTTTATCAGTATATCAACCGATTTCATATGTTTGATAACAAAATCATAGATTTTCTTTTCATTTTTCGTTATATTTTCAAGGTCTGTAACTAATGGAATTATTTCCCCCGCTTCTTTATCATTGCACTCAGTTTTAAGACTTTGTAATTTATCCTTACTCCTTGAAATTACAATAATAAGGTTCTTTTTATTGGCGGCAAATATCTTTGCTGTTTCGCGTCCAATCCCTCGACTTGCTCCGGTGATAATAATATTCATAGTAAAAATGTATTTGTTTGGTTTGTAAAGTTATTAAAGTTTATGGTTCTTCAGAAGGATTCATATGGATATTGGAATACTGGAATACTGGAATACTGGAATACTGGAATACTGGAATACTGGAATACTGGAATACTGGAATACTGGAATACTGGAATGTTGTGATAAATTAAAAGTAATTTTGGCATTCTTTTTGACGTTTCAATTTCATTCTATATTTTTATCAAGCGGTCAAATTTAATACTTAAAAGACTATTATGTTGTTGAATATTAAAAGATTAACTATTTCTACAGTGTTCTTCTTCTTTATTGTTATTTCCATTGTTGCCCAGACCGATGGAAACAGGTCGGGTAAAGGAAGACGGTATTTTTTTGGTGGAAATTTTGGTTTGCAATTTGGATCAATTACAAATATTGAGGTTTCACCAATTGCCGGATATCGCATTTTCCCATGGCTTTCTGTAGCAGCAGGACCGAAATACCAGTTATATGGCGAGAATTATGCCGGATTCAAATTCAATACACACATTTACGGAGGGAGAGCTTTTACAAGGATTATGGTTATCGGCGACCTTGACGAGTTTATTCCTCTCGGATTTCATGGAGGATTATTTGTACATGCTGAATATGAAGCTTTAAACCTTGAACGGCAATATTTTGACCTTACAGGCAGTGAGGGGCGGTTTTGGTTACAATCAGTTCTTGTCGGCGGTGGTATCAGTCAGCCAATTTCCGAGAGAGCATCCGTAAATATTATGCTCCTCTGGAATCTGAATGAAACTGCTAATTCTTTGTATAATAACCCTATTATTAAATTTGGAATTAACTTCTGATATTACACCTTAAAAACCTCACCCTCAGTGCGTGCCACAACAAGAGCCCCGGTTGTATCACTCCACACATTGGTAGCTGTTCTGAACATATCCAGTATCCTGTCAACTGATATTATCAATCCAATGGCTTCCAGTGGTAGCCCAATGGCTGATAAGATAATTGTGATCATTACCATTCCTGCCATAGGCACACCTGCAGCCCCAATAGAAGCCAACAGGGCTGTTATTACAACCAGTGCCTGTTGCATTAAGCTAAGGTCCAGACCGTATGCCTGGGCAATGAATACCGCTGCAACACATTCATATAATGCTGTTCCGTCCATGTTGACCGTTGCACCGAGTGGCAGTGTAAAACCGGTTATTTTCCGGGAAACACCATCATTATGTTCAACTGCATCAAGGGTTAGGGGAAGAGTAGCCATAGTTGATGAAGTGGAAAAAGCTGTCAGCAGGGGAGTAGATACCGCCTGGAAATGTTTTAAAGGATTTACTTTAGCCAGTAATAGCTGGATAAGCGGAAGGGTTATGAAACAATGAATTGACAGACCAATGAGAACAGTTAGCATATATTCACCCATACGAAGAGCCAGTTCAGACAGGTTCTCGGTTTGGGCAACCACTCCGGCAATGATACCGAATATCCCAAGCGGGGCAAGTTTTATTATAATCATTGTAAGCTTCATCATTGCTTCAAATGAGGCATTAAAGAAATTGGTGAGTGTCTCCTTGTGCTTGTTGTTAAGCTGTGTGATAACAAATCCGAAAAGGAAAGCGAATAAGATAATAGAGAGCATTTTTCCTTCAACGAGTGCCTTGAATATATTAACAGGGATCATTTCTATGAAAGTCTGACCTAAACTCTTCTCCACAAGAGCAAACCCTTCAACATCACCTGTTAAGCCCAGGTCAGCGCCTGCACCCGGGCGAATTAGATTTACAAGAATAAGTCCTGTTAATATTGCAAGAATGCTCGTTGATATATAATAGATAATGGTTTTCAGGCCAAGACGCCCAATATTGCCAGAGCCAATATTTGTAATAGCCGATATGATAGAGGTAAGGATTATAGGTATAATGATCATTTTCAGACCCCTCAGAAAGACTTCTCCTATCCATTCAACCCAATATGCATGATCCTTTAAATAAAGTCCAAAAAACACTCCCAGTATCAAAGCAATGAGTATCTGCCAGTGAAGTTTAATTCTTATTCTTTTCATTTTTCGCTTTTTGACCGCTAATATAAAAATAATTGATCATTTATTGAAAAGTGGAGTAGAGGGAATTGGAAAGGTGGAATAATGGAAAAATGGGAAGAGAGGAAGAATGGAATAGGTGAGTGGACGAACGGGTGACTGTTCCAAAATGAAAATACATTAATCCAAAAAAAATAAATTTTCGTTAAAGAGTTAAAATACATTTACATATGTTAATTATAATACATATATATTACATTTGTGAAGAATAAATGTGCGATAAATAGATAAAGTGTTGACATTTGTAACTATAAAATCGATAAAGATAGTATATTGATATATATTACACATTACCAGTCTTATAACACCCTTATATATAGTATTAATTTAAGAGAATTATAAAATTCTTCACAATATTGTAAAATATGTTTCAAAATATGATGATATATGATTGATTACCATTTAATTATCTTATTTCGATAAAGTAATGATTGAAATAAGCAAAAAAGGAAGTATTATAAGCTATACCTGAATAATAATATAAATATTAAGATCATTCTAAACATCAAACAAGTAGGGGAAAGCAATATTAATGCCTTAATAAGTATTAAATACATATAATTTAATAAATATCAGGAGAAAATACGGAATAATGAGAATTTTGATATCACATATGTAACACACATGTATTCACATATGTTAAAGAAATATTTATTACATTTGTAACATATGGAAAATCAAATTGACAAAAGATTGAGGCTTTTGCTTGAAAATGAAGGGCTTACCTCTTCACAATTTGCAAAAATTGTAGGATACAGACCTTCTAGCATTTCACATATCCTGTCGGGAAGGAATAAACCCGGTTTTGATTTTATACAGGAGATATTAAAGAAATTTGATACAATAAATCCGGAATGGTTAATTCTGGGGCATGGTGAAATGTACAAAACGGTCGATAAGGTTATAGAAAATAGCAAGAAATCAGCTTCTAAAGAAAGTATTAATACAAGAAAAGTTGAATCTGAACATGATCCATTACCTTATGTGTCTGATGTAAAGATAAAAACAGATGGAAAAGTGATTGTAAAAGTACTTGTTTTCTATTCTGATCAGACATTTACTGAATATGTACCCTCTGAGGAGCTAAGAGCTAAGGGCTAAGAGCTTAGAAATCTTTTACCAACACAATATTAAATACTTTTCACAATATTCCAAAGAGAATCCGAATTTAGTTATTTTTGTGGTTGAAATGAAAAAATTCATCCACGATTTTCAGATAGTAGCTAACCGGAGGGTTAATGAGGAATATTTTGTTTTATCACTTTCCGGTAAACAGCAATTGCCTGAAATTAAACCTGGTCAGTTTGTACAGGTAAGAGTGGATAACGGTCCGAATACCTTTCTCAGACGCCCCATTTCAGTTTATAATGTGGATTATGATAAAAATATCCTCTACCTTCTGATACAGGTAGTTGGTGAAGGGACAAGAGTTCTTTCAGAATTGAAAAGTGGAGAAATTCTGAACCTGGTTTACCCGCTTGGAAATACATTCTCATTGCCTGATGGTGAAAAGGCTCTGTTAATTGGAGGTGGCGTTGGTGTTGCTCCTCTTATGCTGCTTGGCCGCTGGTTAAAGGAACAAAACAAAGAACCTGTTTTCCTTTTTGGGTTCCGTAATTCAGGATTGATTGTGGATATTGATCTTTTTAACAGGTTTGGGAAAGTTTATATTGCTACGGATGATGGCAGTGCAGGTGAAAAGGGAGTTGTTACGCAGCATTCTTTTCTGCGTAAGGAAACCGGTGATATCAGTATGGTTTATACATGCGGACCTGAGGTTATGATGAAAGCTGTTGCTTTATGGGCCGAGAATAACGATATACCTTGTGAGGCTTCTCTTGAAACTAACATGGCTTGCGGAATCGGGGCGTGTTTGTGTTGTGCACAGGAAACAGTTCATGGAATTTCTCATGTTTGTACTGATGGTCCGGTTTTTAATTCAAAAGAGTTGGTATGGTAAACCTAAGTGTTCATATTGGTAATTTGTTTCTGAAGAATCCTGTTACTGCTGCATCTGGCTGTTTTGGCTATGGTACGGAATATAAGGATTTTATTGATTTAGGGAAGCTGGGAGCTGTTTTTGTAAAGGGGACAACCGGAAGTAAACGTGAGGGGAATCCTTCTCCACGAATGGTTGAGACTTCCTCTGGGATGCTTAATTCAGTTGGACTGCAAAATAAAGGGGTCGATTATTTTATAAGCGACATCTATCCTGAAATACAGCATTATAACACGCATATCATTGTTAATGTCTCCGGATCAACTATCGAAGAATATGTGAGGGTTGCTGAAAAGTTAAACGATCTGGAAAAGATACCTGCCATAGAACTCAATATTTCCTGCCCGAATGTCAAAGAAGGTGGGATGGTGTTCGGAACTCACAGTCCGTCAGCTATTAAAGTAACTACAGCAGTAAGGAAAGTATATGATAAGACCCTGATTGTGAAACTTTCTCCTAATGTCACTTCCATATCAGAATTTGCCAGGGCAGTTGAAGGAGCCGGCGCTGATGCTGTTTCACTTATTAATACCCTGCTTGGTATGGCTATCGACGCTGAGAAGCAGGAACCTGTACTGGCAACGGTTACGGGTGGTTTATCCGGACCGGCAATTAAACCGGTTGCACTGAGGATGGTATGGGAGGTCTATAATTCTGTGAAAATACCTGTTATCGGGATCGGGGGGATTATGAATGCCACTGATGCTATTGAATTTATGCTTGCCGGTGCAACTGCTGTACAGGTTGGAACAGCTAATTTTATTGATCCACGTGTTACTGTCAAAGTGATAAATGGCATAGAAGATTATCTTGTTAATAAGGATGTTACAGATGTCAATAGCCTTGTTGGTGCGTTGAAGATTGTTCACTAATGCTCAAACCTCAAATGCTAGCTATTGCTCGCATAAGATGCTCCATTGTACTCTTAGCCTTAGCCTTCTTTGTCAAATTATTCACCAATTATTTGCTATATTCCTGAGATTTGTGTAATTTGGAAACAAATTCAATAAAACCCCAAGTTATGAAAAAGTCTGTTTTGTTTATTGTAATTACCATGTTATTTGCAATGTATGGATGCTCAAAAAAATCGGTTGATATTGATGCCGAAAAAGCTGCTATTAAAAAAGTCCTTGTTAGTGAAACATCTGCGTATCTGAAACAGGATCTGGTGGCTGTATTAGATGTTTTTGCCCAGGATGAGAAAACTATTTATCTTTCTGTAGGAAGCCAGGGATATAAGGAAATAATTGGATTTGAGGATATTACGAAATATTTTAGAAAAAGCAGCAAGTCTGACTGGTCGGCTTATACCGATTATAAGGTTGAGAAGTCAAACTGGAATATTAACATCAACGGAAATAATGCTATGGTCTATTTTAACCAGACAATGAAGTTTAATATGGATGGCGAACCGATGGAAACTCACTCCAAGGAAATACGGTTTATGGAGAAGATAAAAGGGGATTGGAAGATCGTTATGCTTGCGTGGATTGATATGTCATTCTTTGAAAAAGGAGTAGAAGAAAAAACTTTCTAAAAGTTATTTCTTCCGTATTGCGGTTGAAAGAAGTTGAATTATTGTTTTCCTGTTGTTGCGCACAAGAGTTAGGATCATATTTACTACACTCGATCTGTTTAATCCCAGTGAGTTTTCCAGATCGTCTAAAAGTTTCATGTTCTCAGGAGATAACCTGAAACCTGTTGGAACTTTTTTTTCTTTTACAGCCATAAAACTGTTCTTAGAATGAAGCTTTGAATCTTTTATTATTCAGGCATACGCCACTTTTTTTATCAAAAAAGGCTTCTCTGCCGGTTTCTTTCGACTTTGCTTTAAAAGTTTTCATAAATACAAGGATTACTTCGCTTTCTACACCGTTTACAAAAACAATATCACCCCGCTTAACTTCTGACAAAGGCAGTGATTTATTATTCAGTATCTTACGCCAGTACTCATATTCGCGATTAATTTCCTGCATTCGTGATGTATTACCCCCATTGTCAGGATGGTTATCCCGGGCAAGTTTCTTGTAATCTGTTTTTAAAGCACTCTCTGAAGTTATATTGGTAAGGTATTCCATGAGTCTGTTTTTATGACAAAAGTATAACATTGTATAACATTGTGCAACCTTTTTTCAAAAAAATTCAGCTCTTTTTTTTAAAAATCATAAATCATATTTTATAAAAGTCAGTTGTACAGCTGATTGAGAGAGTTATTCCTGTTTGTCTATTTCAATTTTTTATTTGATTTCTTCATTAGATGCTAAATAATTCATATCTTTAGCTGGAAGATAAAGCAGAATCTGTAAACCATAGAAGCTAAGACATAAATGGATAAAAACAGAAAATATTCTATTACTACAGAAAAAGATGAAAACACAAATACCATGAGTGTTATTGTCGAAGGGGAGTTGTCCTTAAGGTATATAAGCGAGATCAGGGAAGATATTAAATCGGCAATCCGCGATGCCAAAAACCTGAAAATGATTATCAGCAATGCCGATATGATCGATCTTAGCTTTCTTCAGTTGGTAATTTCTTTGCAGAATACATACAGGAATAGAAAGGATTTATTTTCTATTGAATTTGAAATTGATCAGGAAAAAAGGGACCTGCTGATAAACTCGGGATTTAAGGAATTATTGAAGATTTAAAGTTACAGGTTACCGGTTCCCTTCAAAACTAAATGATTAACAATAATATAAAAGATATGGCAAAGACTATCATGTTTGTTGAAGATTCGGAAAGTGTGCGCGAAGCAGTAAAATTCACTCTTGAAAAAGCCGGATATAATGTAATTTTAGGAACAGACGGTTCTGATGCTCTTAAATACCTCGAAAACCCGGATATTGATCTTGTTCTCACTGATCTTTACATGCCCAATATGGATGGCATCGGACTTATTAAGGAAATCAGAAAGAGTAAAAATCATAAACATGTTCCAATACTTTTCCTTACAACAGAAACTCATAAACATAAAAAGATTGAAGCCAGAGAGGCAGGGGCTACAGGGTGGATCGTGAAACCCTTTGTTCCTGAAAAGTTAATTACTACTATCAGAAAAGTGTTGAGATGAACGATCATTTTCAGGAAAAATTTATTGAGGAGGCTAAAGAACTTGTTTCCGGTCTTGAGGAAGCTCTTCTGTTACTGGAGGATAATCCTGATGACACAAAACATATTGAGGAGGTTTTCCGGGTTATGCATACGCTGAAGGGGAGTGGGGCTATGTTTGGAATGAATGAGATATCTGAGTTCACTCATAACCTTGAAAGCTTGTATGTGTTTGTTAAAGAACAACAAATTCCGGTTACAAAACAGTTGCTTGATCTCACTCTTGATTCTGTTGATCATATAAAAGTATTGCTAAGTCAGAAAATAGATAAAGGAACCCTGTCTAACGGACTGGAATTGTCCGGGAAAATACTTCAGCATATAAAAAATGCCGGTATAGAGGTCTTGCAGGATTCGGAAAGTTCTGATATTCTTCCTGATAAGGTGCGTGAGCAAGATAAAATAATTGATCAGCAAAAATCTGTTGCAACATTCTACATCCTTTTTAAGCCGGGTAAAGAAATTCTCAGAGACGGGACTAACCCTCTTTATCTGCTTGATGAACTGTCCACAATGGGGAGTACTTATATTTTTCGTCATAGTGATAATGTGCCAACGTTTAGAAAGATTGATCCTGCTTTGTGTTATACTTTCTGGGAAATATTAATGGCAACAGGTAATGTTATTGATGATATTCATGATGTTTTCCTTTTTGTTGAAGATGTTTCAACAATTGAGATTCTGAAAATTGCAGACTGCAATATTTTGGATAACAGTGATTTTATAAGGAAAGCTGAATCACTATTTGTTGAGGGTGAGGCAATGAGCAAGGCAATACTAAAAAATATTTCGGAAGAATTAATAGTACTACCCGGCAAATTGCAAAGTAAACCGGTTGATAAAGCTGTGATACCTGTTTCTGAAACTGGAAAAAAAGACAACCACAAAAAGGAAAATATTACAATAAAACAACAGCCTGAAGCTTATGAGAATAGAGGAATATCATCAATTCGGGTATCTTCTGATAAGATAGATAATCTTATGAATAATATAAGTGAACTGGTAATCGTTCAGGCCCGGCTCAGTCTGCTGGCAG
Source organism: Bacteroidales bacterium (assembly GCA_021163295.1). Taxonomy (GTDB): domain Bacteria; phylum Bacteroidota; class Bacteroidia; order Bacteroidales; family VadinHA17; genus JADFUQ01. Next base: position 5,178 of record JAGGXD010000262.1, on the reverse strand, counting down.
ATAAAATGAACCAACCTGACCTGAGCCAAATATCTGAAAGTGTAGAGAAACTCTCACGGCAACTTCGGGATAACGTATTTAATATCAGCCTGGTCCCTGTTAAAAACCTGGTTGCGCGGTATAAAAGGCTTGTAAGAGATTTATCAAAAGAACTGGGTAAAGAAATTGATTTTTTTACTGAAGGAACAGAAACAGCACTGGATAAAAATATAATTGAGAGTCTTACCGATCCGTTGCTTCATATCTTCAGGAATTCTATCGATCATGGCATCGAAGACATTGAGACCAGAGAAAAAATAGGAAAGCCTGAGAAAGGAAAGATCACTTTAAAAGCGTACTATTCCGGCTCTGAAGTACATATTGCTGTTGAAGATGACGGTGGTGGGATTGATATTAATAAAATTAAGGAGAAGGCGGTAAATAAAGGTATTATCAAAGCAGGTGCTTCTCCGGGAGAAAAAGAAATACTTAATCTTATTTTCCTTCCGGGGTTCTCAACAGCTTCTAAAGTGACCGGTGTTTCGGGCAGAGGGGTCGGGATGGATGTGGTTATGAGGAAGATAAAGGATATCAGAGGGAATGTGGAAATTGATACTGAAGTCGGAAAAGGCACAACCATTACCATTAAACTTCCTCTTACTCTTTCAATAATTGATGGTTTGTTGGTGAGTGTGGCAGATTCATTGTATGTGTTGCCAATCTCGGTTGTTGATAAGATATTTCCTGTGAAACATAAAGAATTGCAGGATTCATTCAATAATATTATTGTCCTTGATGGTGGACAGATACTATTCATCTATCTACGTAGTGAGTTTGTTATTGGCGGGGAAGCACCGGTGTATGAACAGGTTGTGGTAGTAAGGCATGGAGAACAAAAGGTGGGACTTGTGGTGGATGCAGTGATCAGGGAATACCAGGCTGTGCTAAAACCTGTTGGCAGCCATTACAAAGACCAGGATTTTTTCTCGGGCGCTACCATTCTCGGAGACGGTTCAATTGCACTTATTTTAGATACAAACAGAATAGTTAGCAAATTTACGAACGATAACCAGTAACATATTAGTCATTTTAAATTTCTTATAAACAGCATATTATGGATGAAAAACAGAAAGCAAACCAAAACTCTTACCTGACTTTCAGGCTTGGGAAGGAGCTTTTTGCGGCAGATGTCAGATATGTCCTGCATATCCTTCCTGTGCCGGAAATAACTGAAGTTCCTAATTCTACTGATTATATGAAAGGAGTGATAAACCATGGGGGTAAAGTACTGCCTGTGGTTGATACAAGGGTTAAATTCAATATGCCACAGGTTGAAAAAACAAAGAATACCTGCATCATTGTTGTAGAAATCAATTCAAACAATGATACTATCAATGTGGGAGCTGTTGTTGACTCTGTTCATGATGTGCTGGAAATCAGTGATGAACAGATACAACCACAGCCGGGTATCGGTTCAAAATACCAATCGGAATTTATTGATGGAATGATAAAAGAAAAAGATGAATTTATTATCTTGCTGAATATGAATAAAGTATTCTCGGCAGAGGAAGTTGATACTATTGTAAAAACTCCGGAAACCGGCAATCAGAAACCAGAAACCAAAAACCAGGAATCATGAAAAACATTAAAATTTCACATAGTCTGTATATTGCAGGGGGATTTATCATAATCTTCGTTCTTTTTCTTAGCTCGCATACATATACTAGAGCGAAAAACGTCAGACATTTAGTTAAAACGCTTTATTTTGACAGAATAGAACCATTAGAACAACTATACCGTGTCTCAAATAGCTACACCGCAGGAATCGTTGATTGTACCAAAAAATTACTTTTAAATGAGATTGCATGGAACGAAGGCAGGAATATAATTACCACTTCCATTGAGGAAATTGATAATAATTGGAATATTTACTCTAAAACTTCGCTTACAGAAGAGGAGGAAGTATTAATGAATGAAGTGGAAGATTTGAAAACAAAAGCAAATCTTATTATTGAAAAACTTCTGATTTTAATAGAAAACAAGGATAGGGAAGGGCTCATGAATATGAGATTAACAGGTGAAATATCCTCCTGTATTGTCCCGCTGAAAGAGAAATTGGATGAATTGATAAATATGCAGATTATTGTATCACGTGAGATGTATAACAATATTGAAAACAATTATATACGGACAAATTTTTCTTTTTTCCTTATTGTTATATTGGGAATACTATTTTGTGTGGCATTTTTCCTGATAATTATTTATAGCATCAGGCAAAAAATAAAATACGCCACCGAAGCTATCTTTAATCTTTCCGAAGGTGATTATACTACAGGTATTGAAGGAATTTCGAGAAATGAAATTGGAATTTTACTTGGTTATTTAGAAACAATGACTGTTAAGCAAAAAGAAGTTATTCAAACTGTAAAAAGTGTATCGGAGGGTGTGGCTGCTGCTGGTACTGAGCTTAGTTCTGCTTCCCAGGAGCTATCACTGAGTGCTTCTGAACAAGCATCATCTCTCGAAGAGGTTTCATCATCAATGGAAGAAATGGCCTCAAGTATTGAGCAAAATGCAGGGAATGCCAAACAAACCGAAGAGATTGCCAATATGGCTGCTGATAATATTGAGGAGTGCAATAGCAAAGTAAGTGAAACAGCCGAATCAATGAATACAATAGCTGATAAGATATCTATTATAGGCGATATTGCTTTTCAAACTAATATCCTTGCGCTTAACGCTGCTGTTGAAGCTGCCAGAGCAGGGGAACATGGTAAAGGATTTGGTGTTGTGGCTGCCGAAGTTGGTAAACTGGCAGAGCGTAGTAAAATCGCTGCTGCCGAAATTGATGAACTGTCCGGAACAGGTGTAAAGAATGCTGAGGATTCTAAAAAGCTTCTGAGTGAACTTGTTCCTGAAATACGCAAAACAGCATCATTGGTACAGGAGATCACTGCTGCAAGCCAGGACCAAAACTCCGGTTCCGATCAGATTAATACAACAATACAGCAACTTAACGAGATTACTCAGCAAAATGCGGCATCTTCAGAGGAAATGGCAACCAGTGCCGAGGAGTTATCAAGCCAGGCAGACCAGTTACTGGAAGCAGTCTCATTTTTCAATGTTGGTAAAAATTCCGGAACAAAACAGCCATATAAGGCTCTTATGTCTAAAAAGAAAAAGGCTAAGAAGGAAAACTGGCAAAAGGAGAAGCCAAAAGGCGTGAATATAAAACTCAATAAAAAAGGAGACACTCTTGATGATCAGTACGAAAGATTTTGAATCTTGAAAAAGAAATTAACAACCAGCGAATTCACCCGACTCAGCAGTTTTATTACCCGTAATTATGGGATAAAGTTGCCGTTTAAGAAAAAGATATTGCTTGAAAATCGTCTTCAGAAACGATTGAGGGAATTGGACATCAATTCGTTTGATATGTACATAAAGCATCTGTTTAGTGATGTTGGACTTCAGAACGAATTGGTACATATGATAGATAGCATTTCAACCAACAAAACCGGTTTTTTCAGGGAAAAACAGCACTTTGATTTTTTTAAAGATGAAGTTTTGCCGGCATTTTATTATTCTAAAAGAAAAAATGATGTTTTCAGAGTTTGGAGTGCCGGCTGTTCGAGTGGCGAAGAGGCTTATACCCTGGCATTCCTGCTAAGTGAATTCAAATCAAATTTTAGTGATTTTAACTTTTCAATAACTGCAACAGATATTTCTACCAAAATGCTCAGTACAGCAAAAAATGGGATTTATCCTGAAGAACAAATTGTTGATGTTCCTGTACACATGAAACAGAAATATCTTCTGAAAAGTAAGGACCGGCAAAAAAGGAGTGTAAGAATAGTTCCTGAACTGAGAAATATTATTCGTTTTGAACAATTCAACTTAATGAGAAAAGAATATACTGCATTTGATAGTTTTGATGTGATCTTTTGCAAGAATGTCCTTATCTATTTTGAAAAACAAACGCAGTATGAAGTCCTGAAAAGATTTACGGGAAAACTCAGGAAGAACGGCTTTTTGTTCCTTGGGCTTTCTGAATCAATATTATCTTTTGACTTGCCATTTAATAAGGTTGCTCCCTCGGTATATCTGAAAGCCGGTAATTAAAACAATTCGTAAAGTACAGTAAATCTATATATTATGAAAAATAATCCAGACAATAAGGTGCAAAAAGAATCTAAAAAAAAACCTGATATTACCGAAAATCTCAGGCTAAAGAACAAGGAGCTTTCCAGGCAGCTTGAACTGGTTAATGAAAAGCTAAAAGTTTCAGAGAAATTCAAAAGCAATTTTCTTTCAAATATGATGAATGAGATCATAAACCCTTATACCTCAATAATGAGCTTGTCAAGAAATATCGTTGAACTGGACAGGAAAAACTGGGATAAAGTTGCGTCAATGGCAGAGCTTATCTATTCCGAGGCTAGTGATCTGGATTTTCAATTAAATAATATTTTTGTTGCAGCTGAAATTGAGGCAGGTGAAGCATTTGTCCAGATATCCAATATTGAAATAAACGGTCTTATTCAGGATGCAGTTGACAAAATTAAGTTTAAAGCAGAAAAGAAGAATATCGTAATCGATGTTGAATATAAGGGTTCTCCGGTAAGTCAGAAGAAACCTCTGAATCTCAGGACAGATTACTCAAAGCTTAGATTAACTTTAACAAATTTTCTTAATAATGCAATAAAATACAGTAACCCTGGTGGCAGGATAAAAGTTTTGGCTGTTGTGGAAGACAAAAAAGCAATAATTACCGTGCAGGACTTTGGGCCCGGAATTGAAAAGGAAGACCTGGATACTATTTTTGACAGGTTCAGGAAACTTGACTCAGATGTGAATTCTTTGAATACAGGTCACGGACTGGGACTTTCTGTTGCAAAAGCGTTGTCTGATATTGTAGAAGGAGAGATCACAATTAATACAGAGAGAAATAAAGGATCATCTTTTACCATTATCGTACCCGAAGCAGAACCTGATGATGATACTTTTTTGTCTGAAGGAGATGAGATAATATTTTAGGGATTAGAGGGATTAGAGGGAGTAGATGGATTAGAGGGAATAGAGGGATTAGAGGGATTAGAGGGAATAGGAGGAATAATGGAATAAGGGAAGATTGGGAAGAAAGGAAAATGTGTTACTAAAAAGGCTATGTGCCATATAATAAATAGATATTATCTGCAT
>JAGGXD010000143.1 GCA_021163295.1 Bacteroidales bacterium | reverse complement strand
ATTTGTCATAATTAACATGGTTGCCCCGGCTGTACCTTCATAAGTAAAATCGAGTGATCCGGGAGTTGGATTAAACGAAACCGGTGTAACATTAATGGTTTTATTAACACATGTTGTTTTATTTGCACTGCCTTCAGCCCGTACAAAGTAAATAGTTGTTTCATCAGGAGTAACATTAACAGATCCTCCTGTCCCAATATGGCTTCCAGTACAGCTACCTGAATACCAGTTCCAATCTGCATCGGCACCAAGATACCCATCAATTACTGATAGTGTTGTAGCACAATTTGAACCAATGGGATTAAGGGATGCTGAAATGCCGGTTGCGGGTTCGGAGTAATCAGGAATGAATCTTATCAGTACCGTGGTTTCTGTAATGCTCTGGTACTCTGAAGTAACCTTGCAACGGAAATATGTATCATTGTTTATTGTCAGTGGATCTGTTGACGAAGTTCGGTTATTTGTTGTCTCTTCCGTAATGTATGTCCAGACACCGGTTCCATCGTCCCGTTTTTCCCACAGGTAGGTGAATGGTCCGATACCTCCGGTAATATTTGTTGTTAAAGTAATATTTTCATAATAATATACGATATCAGATGGATATGATAAGTTTGCTTCAAGTGCGACAAGTCCTTGTTGTGTTACAGGGATATAAGAATTTATACCGTTACCTGAGAGCTTGATATGGCCACTTAAGGTTTCGAAACTATTGTTGACTGAACATACAACATTAAAACTATTTTCATTAATATCAAGCGTTATCCAGGACAATTCCTCAGATATATCCCATGTGTCGCATCCGTTGTAATTTAGTAATACTTGAGCAGGTGTTCCATCTGTTCCTTCTATCGGGAAATCCAGTGACCCTGGTAAAGGATTGAAAGACACCTGTGATACATTTATAGTGAGAGCAATACATGGTGTATTATTCGCAGCACCTTCAGCCCTGACATAGTAGGTAGTTGTTTCATCGGGCGAGACATTCACAGATTCACCGGTTCCTATATAATTCATTGCACAGTGATTTGCATACCAGTGCCATTCAGCATCTTCACCAAGATATCCTCCATTTACTGTAAGCGTTGTAACACAGTTTGAAGCAATTTGATAAAGAGATGCTGAAATACCGGTCGCAGCTATTGAGTATTCCGGTGCTGTTGGAGGTATTTCATGAATTGTAGTATCACCGGCGAATGATTTGTAATTGTAATCTGTTTGCTTCAGAATATGATGATCCTGATCGAGAATGGTGGTCAGTCTTCCCATAGGATCGTAAGAATAATATGTTGAAACATCATTCGGATCGGTGACTGATTCAATCCCGATTAATGGTTTGTAGGAATACCTGGTTATCCTTGCCTCCTCAGGGTAACCGGCTAATGTTGCCTTGTGTTCCGAGTTAACAATTTCAGCAATTGGGTAATTGTTCTGGTTATCCCAATTGAAGCTGTGATAAATATCGTCTTCACGGTGAAACTGAAGAAGGTTACTATATTCGTCGTACTTATCGAATGTAGTTTTCAGCACATATGTTGTTCCCTCCAACTCTTCGATTTGATATGGAAGAACCCTGACCGGGTTTTGAAATATTTTGTATTGGAGTTGCTTCCCACGTATTCTATTGTTGTTATTAAAAGTTTCATTTTGGATTAGAGAATTGATATGCCGGTTGATAAGTTCATTGACGGCTGAAGTGGGATTAGTAATATCTTCAGGGTAGGATAAGTTTGTTCTTATCGTATCGCTATCACTGTTATCGATTTCAGAGACTATCATCCCAAGATGTTGCGGGCTATAGGTATAGCTCTCTTCTGTCGTAACAGGATTGTTTCCGTTTATATCAAATTTTGTTGTGGATTTACCGGTTTGAATATTCCATCCTGCAACAGTCATATATTTTTCATATATATTAATCCCATCATTCTCCGGTGAGCGCTGTACAACCTTAAGTCCGGGGATTATCCGCAAATTAGTAATGTCACTTGCGGGGTTATATTCATAAAATTCCTTAAGCCTTATATTTCCATTCTCAGTGTATATCTTTTTTTCTTTAAGCATTCCCCTTTTCCAGTCGTATGATGTAGTGGGAGGGAAGGGAAAGGATGTATTAGATATATCAGAATTATCATTGGGTGAGTAATAAGTATATACTGTCCTGCCTGTTCCGGGTTGACTTACTGTAACCTTCCTGTACCCAATGTGGCTTCCTGAAGTTGTTCCAAGAGCATTTTTTCCTTGTGAATATAGGTTGATGGGAATACATTCAGCAAAACTGACACCTCCTTCAGATGCGAAATATATCTCGTCAGGTTTATCATAATAAACAGGATAGGATAGCAAAATGCCACTTGAGTGACTTCCGGGTTCATTATCCATCCGGTACGAAAAATTTTTTATGGTTAAAGTATCTGATTCATTATCCATATTCAGTATCCTCTTAACCCTCAGTCCACCTGCTGTTTTATAGCTATTTGAAGCAACCATTTTTTCACGGTTTACAGTTATCCATCCCCATTCCGACTCTATTCTGGGAATAAACTCAATTTTGTATTGCCCCGGCTCAATTACAAATGTTGTTTCTCCCTGGTAATAATATTCATTACTGCTTTTATCCCATTTTATCAGATCATCTCCATAATAATAACGTTTAAATACCTGCTCTTGGTTCTGTTGGTTTGTGATAGCAACAACGGTGAATGGAGCAGCAGTTTCAGATCCAGGTATCACATTGGGATGGAGTTTGCTGTGGAAGCGAAACCCGATATTGATTATTTCCTTGTCTTCTTCCGTTTGAACTAAAGTCGTTGACATATAAAAACTGCTGTCATCAATAGAATGCTCTTCGCCAGCCTGAAGTATCTGCGTTTCATATTGGTTACTGTAAATTGGTATAGTCTGATCCCAAATAGAATTACGGTATTCAAGAATAGCACGTGTAAGATCACCTATTTCAGCAGGGATTACTTCAAGCAGGTATTCACCTTCATCAAGGTACACGGGGAATGTTGCATCTGCTGTGTAGTTTTCAGGTGTATCACCAAATGAGTATGACCAGAAAGTTTCAGCCGGACTAACCCCCGGCTTGGTTTTGATTAATATTCTTGAATTTACTGACGGATTTTCACCAGGGTTTTTTATGCCCTGGATTATATAAAATAGTGTTGTTATTTTAACCTCCTGGGGAAAGGGGATATAGAATATTTTTTGAACAATGTTATCATGATGAATACTATTCCAATATGCAGTTTGTATTTCCTGGTTTGGCTTTGGGGGTTTACTAATGAACCCAAAATCATGTGGCTCATATTCAAAGACGGTAGTACCCCCGGTGGGCCAAACAATCCTTTCGAGAATGCCTGCCTTCATAGAAGCAGGATCGGGTTTTCTGTTTGCTCCTGCCAGTTCCCAGACGTTGGTTTCGGTGTTTGGCAAAACCAGGTT
>JAGGXD010000072.1 GCA_021163295.1 Bacteroidales bacterium | reverse complement strand
TTTTTCAGTCAGGTAGTTTGAATACTCCTTTTTATAATCCAAATCTGCCGGGATATTTACACCCGTTCTCATACTCTTTACAAAAGGCGAAATCTTAATTTCATAATTATCTTTGGAATCATTTTGAATGACTAAAGATTTTAGATAGGATTCAATTAACCGGGAAAGACTTCTATTATGTGATCTGGCATATCCCTTCGCCCGTTCAATTACCAGCTTGTTAAGTTTTAATGTCAGTTTAGTATCCATATTGCACATCTTTTATATACGTACAAATATAACACATTAATCCGTACAATGCAAATTTTGTCTTGAATTTCTTGCTTTCTGCTTCTTCACTCTTTACTCTATGCCCTCAGCTCTTTCTCTCTTCGCTCACTACTCACCTCTCATCTCTTTCTTAGAACTTCCAGCTTTCAGCTCTGAACCTCAAACTTCAAACCTCAAACCTCAAACCTCAAACCTCAAACCTCAAATCTTAATACTTCCTATACACCGAGATCAATTCTTTCCTGAAGCTTAATACTACCACAAAAATTAATCCCAGCAAAAAGCATACTATTACCCATGTTTTTGCGATGTGTAAATAGGAGTTCTCCGGTTGTGCCGGGGGAGTGAAATTATCCAGTACAGTTACTATGTCACTGTAAATTTCCAGCTCTCTGTCAAGACCCTGCTTACTTCCATACAATTCAAAAACCGATCCATGATACAGCTTAGTCTCCGGTTCATTCAGAAAGACCATCTGTCCTTCACTAAACTTTCCTTTCTGTTTCTCTTCAAAATATTTGTAGTTCTGCAAACTGTCAAGCTCAGATAGTTCTGTTGCAGTTTTAGCAATCCTATCCCTGAGCTGAATAAGCCTGATTGTATTAATCTTTTCAAAAAACCGATTTGTGTTAATGTGATGCAAAATCCCTTCGCGTATTATGTCAAGGTCTTGTGGCTGCTTTGTTTTTACCCTAACATCAAATCTTGAGGATACGTGCGTCACAGTTGTATCTTCATCATATTTACTTTTATCATCTACCATATCAGGGATTCCATCCCGGTTTTCATCAATTATCCAATAAGCTTCAATATCTACCAGGTTGGCAACTTCATTTGAATCAAGATTTAATGTTTGGGCAAGTGCCTGCATATTTTCTTCTTCACCATAGAAATGAAGTTTATTGATATGAGCAATCATATCTGCATTACTCACTGAATTTGATCGTAAAGTCATATCCGATGAATAGTATCTGTCAGACGTTTTGAATTTTAACAATGCAACTAAGAATCCCAAAATGATAAATGCTATCAGGTAAGGAGATTTTCTAATAAAAAATACTGTTACTTTTAAAAAAATATCCCATATATTTATAATAAACCGCTTGATTCCTTTTCCCATCTTATTGAAAAGCTCAAGCAGATCAATTTCATCATTAGCACGTGGTTGATTTTTGTTTTCTAATTCTTTAGTCATAAGTATATAAGTTAAAAGTTTACTATTCCCTTATCACATTCAGCAAGTCCCTGAATCTGTTTGCTTTAGCCTTATTGCCTGACTGATCATAGGCAAAGACCAAATTTAGTATTAATCTCTGAATTATCTCAACATTCGAACATGGAATATAAAAGTTTTTTTTAGGTTCCAGCTTCTGTTGCTTTAAGAAATAGTCTATTTCCCTCCGCCCAAGGACTGTTCCCCGGTTGAACGGGTTTATATAAAAAAGTATATGTTGTTCTGTCTTCTTATCAAGTGTTTCAGGCTGCTTATATTCATCCATGTAAGCAAGGATGAAATTACGTGGGAGATTTACTCCGTAAACCGGCATTTCCAGTTTTTGTGCTAAAATAGAATATAAAATTCCAAGACTGAGAGGATTGCCCTTTTTCGTTTGCATGACAAAATTCAAAAAATTGTTTTGCGGATCATTCAAATTTGAACGGTTTATGCCGAATTTATGTGTTTTGAATAAAATATGATTTAATACCTTGACTTTCTCCAGTGCAGTAAGATTCTCATTTATCTCAAGCCATACATCCTTTCTTATTTTCTCAATTGAATTTTCGATTTCCTGAAATTTAAGTTCAGGATATTTCGATTTTGCAATATAATATACTCCCTCCAATAAATCCGGTTTATCCCTGCTAATCCATTCTGTAATCTTCTCTTTTACATAGCCGGTTTGGATCCTTTGGATAATATTCTCAAGTCGCGATTGAACTTCTTCATTAAGAGCCGTTTCCCAGGCTTTTTCCAATTCGGGAATAATATCAATCCCTTTTTCCTGTAGTGTAGAGCTAACAGTGTTAAACACCACAGAATCCGGATCGTCCAGTAGTCGGATTAATGCGTTTATTTCAATATTTATAGATTCTTCCATATTATTTTTACTCGCTTTCCTTCCGACTCTGCCAGGAACGCCTGCGGTGCACTCTGGCAGGTCTGCTTCCTCACCACTCACCTCACTCAACATACTCAACCTACTCAACTATCCTATCCAGTGTATATTCCACCAGTTCCCTGACAGTTGCCTGATAATCTTTGCTAAACGTTTTTGTAGCCCTGTTAGCAATAATAGCACATATAGTTACTGCTTTATGTCCCAGCATTTTTGCAAGTCCGTAAATCGCTGAACTCTCCATTTCGTAATTCGTAATTTTCTCACCCTTATATTCAAATTCGGCAATCTTTTTATTTATCTCCGGGTTCTGCA
>JAGGXD010000149.1 GCA_021163295.1 Bacteroidales bacterium | reverse complement strand
TGTTCACCGGTAGCAAACCTGTAAAAATACAAAGGTCTCTTACAGCACGTCGATAACCCAAGCGGGTACCCTGAGCACGGGTTGCAACATTTAAAAATTTTTCATACCTTTTGAGAATTAATGACAACCCATTTACTGATTGTATTTGATTGTCATTGAAGCGGTGTCTGACAGCACCTTTTTTTAAAGCTTTCATAATCTTTGATTTTTTAAATGAATAATAAAAAGGATTATGAAAGCTTATACGTATCCTATGAAAATTAGCTACCGAAGGTTTTGTTCAACAACAGGTTGCAATTGGCCATATATCCTCATCAACTTCTCTACCTGAAGGATCCGGGACTGGTTCATAATACGGATCCCGGATAAGGACAGGTCAAATTTGCTTAATGGTATCTCTTCGATTGTTATGTTCACTGTAGGCTGTTTTTTATAACGTTTTTTTTGTAATTCACGGCACCGATTTACATATTCAGGATGCTTCTTACGGTATTGTTTCTGATAATCACAAGCAGGATATCTTGCTCGCCAGGCTTTCTGACTATCCAGACATTTCTGTAGATAGGATTTATTAGTTGCGTAGTTTTTTTTCTTCCAGGCTCGTCTATTTGCTCGCCGGCATTCTTTATCACTACAATATTTTTGATTCTTTACACGTGGATTACGTAGATAAGTGCCGCCACAATGTAGGCAGATGAAAGTGGATATCATTTTGCTAATCTTTCAAAATACGAAAGATTATAGTTTTTATCCGGAAAGGAAAAGGTGGTAGCGTTTTTTACCGGTAGGTGGTATCAGTTTAGTCCGATGTTAAAACATTAAACAAATAGTTGTTGTTTTTGCTCGCTGTACTGAACATATATCTGTTAAGGTTTTAAAGTTATGGAAGAGCTATTTAATTATCACAACGAATTATTGAAGACAGTTAATAATAAGTTTTTCAGGTTTTTATATCATGAAATTGATTGGGGGAAACGAATGATTGCCATAAAACGCAAAAGCACTTTACGTAACTACTGAATTTCCCTGATTTTTTATAAATGCCTTATTCGAAACACATAAAATAAAAATAATACACAAATACGTATCATACATAGTTGCGTATGTAAAAAATAATACTTATCATTGTATCATACAAAACCATGTACTATGCAACAAGTAGGTAAACCCGTTACGGGAAGAGACTTTATCGGCAGAGAAAAAGAACTTGCTCTGCTTATGGAATATATGAAAATGGGACAAAGTGTTGTACTGATAGCACCACGACGGTTTGGAAAAACATCGCTGGTGCTGGAAGTGCTCAATAGATTAAAAAAACAAAAATATTATACCGCTTTTGTGGATGTATTTACCAATCCCATACTCGATCTGCTTTCATCGGAAATAACAGAAGAAGTGTTAAAAAACCATAAACTGCATAAGCAATTCATCGCTGCAAAAAACAGTGCCACAGCGTTGATCCAAAATTTGAAATTAAAAGCCGTATTGGACGATTTTCAGTTTATTATCGGTTTTGCCGATAATACAAAAAACGAATGGGATTTAATATCGGAAAGCATTGATTTTGTTGATGCATTCAGCAAAAAGCACAATTCTAAAATGATTTGTGCTTACGATGAATTTGGTGATATTGGCAAATTTGATCCAAAAGGAAACCTCGTAAAACTTTTCCGTTCTAAAATACAGCAGCACACCCATAGTACCTACATTTTTTCAGGAAGTTATGAATCGGTGATGCAAAATTTATTTATTAGCAATAAATCCCCTTTTTACCGGCTTGCACGTATTATACATCTAAGTTATGTAGAAAAAGAACCGTTATGCAACTATCTTAAAAAAAGGTTTACACAAATAAAGATAAAAATTACTAAGTCGTACCCCGAACAAATTGTAGAACACACAATGGGTCATCCCTATTATACACAGTTGGCTTTCCAGCAGTCTGTCTTATTTCATACATTTCATGGCAGACTTCCTGATATAGATGAGTTGATTGTTCAAATGCTTGATGTAGAAAAAGATTATCTTGAAAAAGTATGGGAAGATATTTCAAATAGCAGGGAATATGTGCATACACTTCGAGCTATTGCTGAAAATGGGAAAAATCTATACAAGAGATTAAAGCCAAAAAAAATTAATGTGGCGCGTGCCACAAAAAAACTGGAAGGTATGGGCTTTTTATTCCGGGATAATATCAGGGGTTGGTTTATTTCCGATCCTCTCTTTCAACAATGGATTAAGAAAAATATTTAATATACTGTCATGCAAATTATTCAAGCCATCATCAAATTCCCGGAAATCAACTTAAAAAACCAATCCAGTGGTCTAAAAATGGGTAGTGCTTTATATCGATGTTTTTCAGTGGTCTGCCCGGTTTTAACCAAACCACCGTCAGGGTTTGAACCATTTCGTGAACAAAGTGAACGAAATGTCTCACGAGCAGGATTTTGAGTAATGGATAGTGGGAGCGAGTAAACCGCTGACGGGGTTTTGGAATCGTTTTTTATTAATAAAATATTTTTTTATTTGTTTGATTCTAATGAAAAAGTATTTTTTTTGTAATAAATATGCGAGTTACTATTGTATTTATGAATTAATAGAGGAAAGATGAAATTAGGAAAATACTCATTTGGAATAGGAGACCGGTTTGGTTACCGGGGAAAAGCACAGCTGGGGGCTATAAAAGAAGCAAGTAAGCACGGAATTGAAATTACACCGGTTTGGAATAAATCATTTCGTGAACACTCACTCGTACATACAATTCCTGCTGATACAAGAAAAGAAGCTGATAATGCGGTGAAAGACCTAAACTGGATACAACCATATTTTGTGGATGCAGATCATATCAATCTTTCTAATGTTAGTGATTTTATTGAAAGTTCGGATTTTTTCACCCTGGATGTGGCTGATTATATTGGTGAAAAGGCAGAGGTAGAGAAAATTAATGCCTTTATTGAATCGAATAGAGAGTATATTGGTGAGTTGAGGGTTCCTGGAATTGAAACTTCATTCATGCTTACAGTTGAGAGGTTAGAAAAGATAGCAGGAAAATTTCTTTTTGCAATTCAGGAAGCGAAAAAGATATATGACTATATAATTGAAAGGAAAGGAGAGGGAAATTTTATTTCTGAAATTTCAATGGATGAAGTTGATTTCCCACAAACTCCTGTAGAATTGTTCTTTATTCTGAGTGCAATCTCTATGTTTGGAATTCCTGTCCAGACAATTGCTCCAAAATTTACGGGCAGGTTCAATAAAGGAGTAGATTATGCCGGAAATATTGATCAATTTGCCAAAGAGTTTGAAGAAGATCTGCTGGTTATGGACTATGCAATAAAAGAATTTGGTTTACCGGCTAATCTTAAACTAAGTGTACATTCAGGCAGTGATAAATTTTCTATTTATCCGGTTATAAGTAAGCTAATTACAAGACATAATAAAGGTATTCATGTTAAAACTGCAGGTACAACATGGCTGGAAGAACTTATTGGGCTGGCACTTGCCGGTGGGGAAGCATTGGAGCTGGTTAAATCAATCTATTCAAAAGGACTTGAACGGTTTGAAGAGATCAGTGCACCATATTCTACTGTTATTGATATCGACCAGTCGAAATTACCCGATTCTTCAGAGGTGAATCAATGGAGCGGAGAGAAATTTGTTAATTCAGTGCGGCATATTCCCAATCATCCTGAATACAACCCCAACATCAGACAACTACTTCATCTGTCTTATAAAATTGCTGCTGAATATGGAGATATATACCTGGATATGCTGGAAAAATATTCAGAAATTATATCCGAAGAAGTAATGGAGAATATTTATGGACGGCATATTAGGAGGTTGTTTCCGGAGGTGTGATATTTTCAAACATACTGAAATGCACTCCCCCATATTTACGTTCTTCTTTAAACCCTGTAAGATGTGAATAGTTTTTATTCCTGGGATGTTCGAGAATGATCAACCCTTCACTTTTTAATATTCCGGAATTTAAAACAAGTTCAGGGATTGAGTCTATCCATCTGAGGTTAAAAGGCGGATCGGCGAAAATAATATCATACTTATAACTACATGTCTTAAGAAAAGTAAGAACGTTTGTCCTGAAAGGTTTTATCTGGTTAAATTCCAGTTCTTTGATAGTTTTCTCAATAAAAGCAAGGTGTTTGCTGTTAATCTCGACCAGATGAATATTGGAACATCCCCTTGATGCAAATTCATAACTAATACTACCTGTACCAGCAAAAAGATCAAGAACTCTGGCAGTCTTAAAATCAAAATGATTAACCAGGATATTGAACAGACTTTCCTTGGCTTTATCGGTAGTAGGACGTGCCTTAATACCTTTTGGCGGATGTATTATTCTCGACCGGTATTTTCCGCTTATTATCCGCAACTGTAAAGATTTTGCAAAGGGATGAAAGTATGTTCGGCGATTTGATTAAAAGTATAACTGTATGTGAATTGATTATCACGTTTTTCAAATCTGATAGATTTGATATACTTTTTTAAAGACTCATAGTATTTTGATGTTTTTGTTATCTCTCCTGAGAGTAAGAGAAGTGTTTTTTCCGGACTAAGCTTTAGTTGTTCAAATATATTTAATACAAAATAAATAAAATCGTTTTCGTTCCTGAAACGGAATTGATTATAGAGTATCAGTTTTTTTGATTGTGACACTGCTATATCAAAAATACCAGGTGTAACATTGATAAAAGCAGAAAAATCAAATTCACCAGGTTGATTTTTTAAAAGAATTTGTTCAATAAACGGAACTGACTGGTGGTAATTTTTTATTCCGGGAAACTGTTTATCCAGTATTTCACAGATATTTACCGGGATAGAATAGACAGTATAGGTGCCTGCATTCTTTATTTGGTTATAGAATATCTTATTATGTTCTTCCAATGGATGGTTAAACATGAGATATTCCTTGATTTTATCTTTGTTAAAGAGGGGAGAAGGTACCAGGGTAGATTTGTCTGTGATATAAAAATATGATGAACTCTTATATTTTCTGGTTAGAAATTCATCTTTTTTAAAAATGTCCCTTAATTGATCTTCCGGAATTCCTTTTTGTTTATCCAGAGGATAATTTTTTAAGGCAACGTATTTATTTCTGACAGTATCAAGTATTGAAAAAGAAAATCCATTCAAGCTGACCTGAATGGACAGGTGATACGATTGAGTTGTATTTATATCTAGCGTTTCGTCAAGAAAGGCAAATTCATACATGAATCAGGATATGATTACTCCCAGTTTCCGGCATTATTAGTAGCTTCTTCCAGAGAGCCAACCTTTAACCCTTTAAAACCGGTTATTTTTTCTTTTTCAGCGCTATAGTTAATAATTAACTGGTTGTTTAGACCATGCAACAAGACACTATTGAAAACATGAGCTTCAAAAACATTAACTTTCACTTTAGATGCAGTTTCGATTTTAGCAGCAGCGAGAAAGAATTCTTCACTACAATATGGGATAAATCTTAAAGAATCAATCGGATAGGACTTTGAAAATATTGAATCAAGAACACTTACATAAGAAGTATCCCTGATAATAATACCCATTTTAATAGCTTCTTTTTCGGTAACACCTTTTTCCCATAAGCTATCGGATATTCTACCAATAGCCATAACAACAGGGAATGAATCAAATTTTACGAAATTGATCAATGTATCAAAGCTCCCTGTATACTCTGCATACTTAGTTTTATAAGCAACTTCTGCGGTTCTGATATCCTTAAGATTCTGGATTGTTGCATCTTCACGTTTTTTCTTTTCTTTATTAAAACGTATAGGTTCCATGATGCTTTCGACTACTAAGTAGCCTAAAACGATGATTGCTGCACCGAGAAGAATTCTAACTGCGATTTTCATTTTTTCCTTTATAATTAGTTATGTTTGCCTACAAAAATAAAAATAAATATTTAATATTAAATTCTCTTTAGGATATTATTCAATGAAATGTTAAAAATTCAAATAATTTCTAAATTAATAAAAAATCTGGGACATATTCCGACAAAAGGACAAAAATTAGTTATGGATATGCTTTCAGAGGTTATTCTTGATCCTGACAAGAAGGAGATTATCTTATTAAAAGGATTTGCCGGCACCGGAAAAACAACCCTGATAAGATCACTTGTTAAGGTTCTTGGCGAATTTCATATAAAATCAGTCCTTTTAGCCCCAACCGGAAGAGCTGCCAAGGTATTATCAAATATTGCATTAAAGGATGCATATACAATACATAAAAAGATATATCGCCAGAAATCATCAAAAGATGGATTTGGAAAATTTGTCCTGGAGAAAAACCTCCATTCAAATACGCTTTTTATTATTGATGAGGCATCTATGATATCAAATCATGCTTTTAATAATTCAATTTTTGGATCGGGCAGGGTTCTTGACGATTTAATAGAGTATGTTTATAATGATAAGCGATGTAAACTATTATTGATTGGTGACACAGCTCAGCTTCCCCCGGTAGGCCTGGAAATTAGTCCGGCACTTGACCCATTAGTTCTGGAAGGATATGGTATGGAGGTGAGGGAGGGTTTTTTGGATGAAGTGGTAAGACAGAGTGAAAACTCCGGGATATTGCATAATGCAACGGAGATAAGAAAATTATTAGTTAAAAAGTCATTTGAGATACCTTCCATTAAGATTGAAAATTTTACTGATATCACCAGATTGCATGGGGAGGACCTGGTGGAAGAGTTATCCTCATCCTATGACAGGGATGGTCTTGAAAACTCAATTGTAGTTGTCAGGTCGAATAAAATGGCTAATAGTTACAACCAGGGAATCAGGAATACAATACTTTGGCGTGAGGAAGAGGTATCAACAGGAGATTTCCTTATGGTTGTTAAGAATAATTACTTCTGGTTGCAGGAGAATGAATCTGTTGGGTTTATTGCAAACGGGGATATCATTGAGATACTTAAAATTAATGGATACCAGGAGAGATATGGATTCCGGTTTGCCGATATGGTATTGAAGCTTAAAGATTATGCCAATCTTGAGTTTGAAGCAAAGATATTACTTGACACAATTCATGTTGAAGCTGCATCAATGTCAAGCGAGGAAAACAAGAAACTTTTTTATTCGGTTCTGGAAGACTACAGTAAAGAAAGTTCTAAGAAAAAGCAGTTTGACGGTGTAAGGAATAATAAATTTTATAATGCGTTGCAGGTTAAGTTCGGTTATGCCGTAACATGCCATAAGGCACAGGGAGGGCAATGGAATAATATATTTGTTGATCAGGGTTTTATAAAGGAGGATATGGTGAATATTGAATATCTGCGCTGGCTCTATACCGCAATAACCAGGGCAACATCCAAACTTTACCTGGTTAATTTCAGTGATAAGTTTTTTACTCCCCTATAATCTTCACAAGCACTCTTTTTCTACGTTTGCCATCAAATTCACCATAAAATATCTGTTCCCACGGACCAAAATCCAATTTTCCGTCTGTAACAGCAACTACAACTTCCCTGCCCATAACGGTCCTTTTAAGATGAGCATCGGCATTATCTTCAAAACCGTTATGTTGATATTGTGAATAAGGTTTTTCGGGTGCAAGTTTTTCAAGCCACACTTCATAATCATGATGTAATCCTGACTCATCATCATTGATAAATACACTTGCCGTAATATGCATGGCATTACATAATACAAGACCTTCTTTTACTCCACTTTCAACCAAAACAGCCTGAATATCAGGTGTAATATTGATTAATTCCCTTCTTTTTGTTGTTTCAAACCAAAGTTCTTTGCGAAATGATTTCATTTTTGTTTTTTTTGGACTAGTAAATATTCAGTGATTTTATAATTGCGTCAATCTTCATTTCAAGTTTCTGCTCAATAGTTTCAAAGTCGCTCTTGTTGTTCAGCTTATCATGTACCCCGAAATAGAATTTTATTTTTGGCTCAGTACCAGACGGACGGATTGATATTCTTGAGCCATCTTTCAGAATAAACTGAAGGACATTTGACTGAGGCAGGACAATAGATGATTCTTCATTTGTTACAATATTTTTCTTAATACTTTTCTGATAGTCATAAATCTCAATTACCTGTGAATTATTTATATAGGAGGGAGGATTGTCACGGAACTTTTTCATCATACTCTGGATTTCTTCTGCTCCCGTCTTTCCTTTTCTTACAATATTAAAAAGCCGTTCTTTATAAAAACCGAATTCATGATAAATATCTATTAGCAGATCATTTAGTGTTTTTCCCTGGTCTTTAGCCCATGCAGCTGTTTCAGCCAGTAATGCGCATGAAATTACTGCATCTTTATCCCTGACAAATTCACCGGCAAGGAAACCATAACTTTCTTCTCCACCTCCGATAAATGTTTTTTTATTTTCATTTTTTCTGATGATATCAGCAATATATTTAAATCCGGTAAGCACCTTAAAATAATCTACATTAAATTTTTTGGCAATAATGTTCGGAAGATCGGATGAAACAATAGTTGTAATAATATATTCATTCCCTTGAAGCTTACCGTTTTCCGCCCATTTTTTAAGCAGGTAATATACCAGGAGTGTTACGGTTTGATTACCATTAAGTAATTTAAACTTGTTATTATTATCTTTTATTGCAGCACCCATCCGGTCGCCATCGGGGTCGGTTGCCATAACAAGGTCGGCATCTGTTTCCCTTGCTTTTTTAAGAGACATTTCCATAGCGGCTGTCTCTTCGGGATTGGGTGATTTAACAGTTGGGAAATTCCCATCAATTACATCCTGTTCAGGAACATTATAGATATTACTGAAACCAAATTTTCTCAGTGCCATGGGCACAAGCTTAACACCTGTGCCATGGATCGGAGTATAAACTATTTTCAAGTTTTTATTCCGTTTAATAACCTCAGGCGATAAAGACAAGCTTTTTACTTTTTCAAGATAAATATTATCAATTTCCTTCCCTATAATTTCTATATCCTCTTGTTTCCCATCGAACAATACTTCATTAATAGAGGAAATGCTTTTAACTTCGTCGATAATATTTTTATCATGAGGCTGGATAATTTGTCCGCCATCTTCCCAGTAAACTTTGTAACCGTTATATTCTTTAGGATTATGAGAAGCCGTGACAACAACACCACTCTGACATTTAAAATGCCTGATCGCAAATGATAATTCAGGAGTGGGTCTGAGAGCATCAAACATAAAAACCTTAAAACCATTTGCAGCAAATATTTTTGCAGTTGTTTCAGCAAAAAGACGGCTATTGTTCCTGGGATCGTATGCAACAGCTACCTTAATTTTCTCTTTATCGGCAAATGCTTTCTTAACGTAATTACTTAACCCCTGGGTTGCCATTCCGACAGTATAAATATTCATTCTGTTTGTTCCGGCCCCCATGATACCTCTGAGTCCGCCTGTACCAAATTCAAGATCTTTATAGAATGATTCAATTAACTCTGATTCATTATTATCCAGCATATTTTTTACGCTTGCTCTGGTTTCAGGATCATAGTTATTCTCAAGCCATTTGTTGGCTTTTTCTCTTATATTGTTAAGCATTTGGTTATCTTTCATAGCAATTTGGGTTTAGTTTATTTAAAGTTTAAAGTTCAGGGTTCCGGGTGCTTGGTGCTCTGGTTCTTAACCTCAAACTTTCTTCACTTCATAATTCGATATTCGTTAATCGATATTCATTATTCAACTCTTCCTCTTCGACACATTCACTCTTCCCATTCTTCCACTATTCCATTCTTCCATTATTCCTTCCCCATTTTCCTGATACATTTATCAAGACTTTCTTTCCAGTGGGGAATCTCAATATTGAAAGCGCTACGGATCTTGCTTTTATTGAGCACACTATAAAAAGGACGGTTAGCCGGTAAAGGATAATCTTTGGTTTCTATTGGCAGAACTTTACATGATAGTCCTGCAGACTTCATTATAAACACTGCAAAATCATACCAGCTACATACACCCTCGTTTGAGAAGTTATATATCCCGGGGTTGAAATCTTTTTTATTATCATTTATATAATTAATGATGCTAATTATAGTTTTAGCCAGATCATGGGCATAAGTAGGTGTTCCTACCTGATCGAAGATAACATTTAATGATTCTCTTTCAGCACCAAGGCGTAACATAGTTTTTACAAAATTTTTTCCATAGGACGAGTATAACCAGGCTGTTCTGATAATCAAAGCATTATCATATTTCAGGGCTTCTTCTTCTCCCTTTAGTTTGGATATTCCGTAGACTGAGTTAGCATTTGGAGTATCGGTTTCTTTGTATGGCAGAAATGTTTTGCCATTAAAAACATAATCAGTTGAAACATGAATGAATTTTGTGTCGTTTTCTTTACTGATTTCAACTAATAATCTAACAGCTTTTGTGTTTATTAATTCAGCTATTTCTTTTTCTTCTTCAGCTTTATCTACAGCATTGTAAGCAGCGCAATTGATTAGAAGATCGATAGGATTCTTTTTTATAAAGTTTCTCAATGCTTTTTTATCTGTTATATCCAGAGTGTCTACATCGGTCCAGATAAAATGATAAGGCAAACCCTGATCGGCTAACTCGTGAAGTTCATTTCCGAGTTGCCCGTACGATCCGGTTACCAGGATATTTTTTATCATAAGTCCTGTTATTTATAATTAAAATTCATATCAGCGTTCTTCAAAGAGGGATGGCGTTTATCTTTGGCAGAAATGACTGCTTTTTCAGGTTCAATATTCCAGTCGATATTTAATTCCGGGTCATTATACATTATCCCTCTTTCTGATTCTGGATGATATAGTTTATCACATTTATAGAAGACCACAGCTATTTTGCTCAAAACAGAGAATCCATGGGCAAAGCCGGCCGGGATTAGCATTTGTTGTTTGTTTTCAGCACTAAGTTTGTGACTGTACCATTTTCCGAATGTGAGGGAGTTTTTTCGAATATCCACTCCAACATCCAGTATCTCGCCTTCCAGTACCCTTATCAGTTTTGTTTGTGAATACGGGTCCAACTGGTAATGCAGTCCGCGTATTACTCCAAAAGAAGACTTTGACTGGTTATCCTGTACAAATTGTATTTGTATGCCATAGTCTGCCAGATTCTTTTCATTATAGCTTTCAAAAAAATATCCTCTTTCATCCTCAAATACTTTGGGTTTGAGAATCAACAGGTCAGATATTTCGGTTTTGATTATTTCCATGTCAGGTTAATTTGTTAATTGGTAAATTACCTCATCACCCTTCGTCCGCCGTAGCCTTGGCGAAGGCGGATCATCTCCTCTTCTCATCAGCAAGCCTTAACAGGTATTGCCCGTATTGATTTTTACTAAGGGGTTTTGCCAATTCAATTAATTGTTTTCTGTCGATATAACCTCTTATAAACGCAATTTCCTCAATACAAGAGACTTTCAGCCCTTGTCTTTCTTCGAGAGTAGCAATATAATTTGAAGCTTGCAAAAGGCTTTTATGGGTTCCCGTATCGAGCCATGCATTTCCGCGCCCCAGCAATTTTACCTGTAACCTGTCTTCTTCAAGATAAAGCCTGTTCAGATCGGTAATTTCCAGTTCACCTCTGGCTGATGGTTGCAGGTTTTTAGCTTTTTCAACAACATCATTACTATAGAAATAGAGACCGGTAACAGCATAATTTGACTTTGGATGCTTCGGTTTTTCTTCAATGCTAAGAACCTTTCCTGATTCATCAAAATCGACTACCCCATAGCGTTCAGGGTCGGTGACATAATAACCAAATATTATAGCACCATCTTTTAGTTTTGCCGTTTCGAGTAACTCTCTTCCGAATCCATGTCCGTAAAAAATATTATCACCAAGCACAAGACATGCGGTTTCATTACCAATAAATTTCTCACCGATAATAAAGGCTTGTGCCAATCCATCAGGTGAAGGTTGCACTTCGTATGATATCTCAAGTCCCAACTGGTTACCATCACCAAGAAGTTTCTTGTAAAGATGAATATCGTCAGGAGTGGAGATGACAAGGATTTCTCTGATACCTGCCAGCATCAATACTGACATTGGGTAATAGATCATCGGTTTATCATACACCGGGATTATTTGTTTCGAGATACTTTGTGTAAGTGGATAAAGCCTGGTGCCGGAACCTCCGGCAAGAATAAGTCCTTTCATTATATAATATTATTATTAATTATTAATGTTTCTCATTTGATAACACTTCAATATACAATTGTTAATATGAATAATGAATATCGATCAACGAATGACGAATTTCGAAGTTTTTAATAAACCATTATTATTTCTTAAATCTAAAATCGGTGTTCCTTGTTCGATATTTTAAAAATGGAATTGTTTATTTTTTTGGTATTATTCACTTTATTCAAATCATTATTTGTTTGTAACTAATTAAGATATAAGTAATTATTTCAATTGCAAAACGTTAGTTAATTTAAACTAATCTATGCATATTTTAACAAGGAAACCAGGGAAAACGAGCAATTTTACAAAGAGAGAGTTTCCTTGAAATACTCAATTGTTTTTACAAGTCCTTCTTCAAGTTTAATTTTAGGCTCCCATTTTAATATTTCTTTCGCTTTTGAGATATCGGGTTTTCTTTGTGTCGGATCGTCTGTTGGCAAAGGTTCGAAGGTGATTTTCGATTTTGAGCCGGTAATCTCAATAATTTTCTCGGCAAGTTCCTTAATTGAAAACTCATCAGGGTTGCCAATATTTATAGGTCCTGTAATGGAATCCGGGGTTTCCATCAGTTTGATTATCCCGTTTATCAGGTCATCAACATATTGAAAACTTCTGGTTTGTGAACCATCACCATAAATGGTAATATCTTTTCCGTTCAGTGCCTGAACAATGAAGTTAGAAACCACTCTTCCATCATATGGATGCATCCTTGTACCGTATGTATTGAAGATCCTGGCGATTTTTATCCTGACATTGTTCTGTTCATGATAGTTAACAAACAGGGATTCAGCACATCTTTTCCCTTCATCGTAGCATGACCTTGGTCCGATGGGATTTACATTGCCCCAGTATGTTTCAGGTTGCGGGTGTATTTTTGGATCACCATAAACCTCACTGGTGGAAGCCTGGAGAATTTTAGCTTTAATACGTTTTGCCAGTCCCAGCATATTTATTGCACCCATCACTGATGTTTTTATAGTTTTAATACTATTATATTGATAATGAATGGGTGAAGCGGGACATGCCATATTGTATATTTCATCTATCTCGATGAAAAATGGCATAGTAACATCGTGTCGTATCAGTTCAAAATACGGATTATCCAGAAGGTGAATGATATTTGATTTTGCTCCGGTGAAGTAGTTATCCAATGATATTACTTCGTTTCCTTTATTAAGTAGCCGTTCGCAAAGATGGGAGCCGATAAAACCGGCTCCCCCTGTAATAAGTATTCGTTTCATATTGTAATAATTTTACGATTATTTACCTGTTCCGATACCGTAATATACAAATCCGTTCTCTTCCATTTCTTTCGAATCGTAAATATTTCGCCCGTCAAAAATTATTTTTTCTTTCAGTAGCTTTTCCATTACCCTGAAGTTTGGCATACGGAATTCCGACCACTCGGTAATCAGTACCAAAGCGTCGGTATCAATTAATGCATCATATTGATCGGTTGCATATTCTATTTTATCGCCAAGTATTCGTTTTGTTTCATCCATTGCTGCCGGATCATAAGCTTTCACACAGGCACTTTCGTTAAGCAGTTTATTAATAATAACCAATGATGGTGCTTCGCGCATATCGTCAGTTTGAGGTTTGAATGACAATCCCCAGAGACAAAAGGTTTTGCCCTTGATATTTCCATTGAAGTGCTTCATTATTTTATTAAAGATCACTTCTTTCTGGCTATAGTTAACATCCTCAACAGCCTGTAGAATTCTGAGAGAGTATTTATTTTCGGCAGCTGTACGGATAAGGGCCTGTACATCTTTCGGGAAACATGATCCGCCGTATCCGGTTCCGGGGTAAATAAACTTATTCCCGATTCGTGAGTCGCTTCCAATTCCTTTCCTTACCATATTGATATCAGCTCCCAGTATCTCACAAAGATTAGCTATATCGTTCATAAAGCTGATTTTAGTTGCGAGCATTGAGTTTGCAGTGTATTTTGTGAGTTCGGAAGAGGGAATATTCATGAAATAGATAGGATGGTTATTCAATACAAATGGTTTGTAAAGGCGTTCCATAGTTTTCTTTGCCTTTTCAGAATCAATACCGATAACAATCCGGTCTGGTTTAAGAAAGTCCTGAATAGCAGCCCCTTCTTTTAGAAATTCCGGGTTCGATGCTATGTCAAATTCAACATCTGTACCCCGTTTAGTAATCTCTTCCCTGATAACTTTTCTGACTTTTTCTGCTGTGCCAACAGGTACTGTGCTTTTTGTGACAATAACCATGTAATGATCAATCAGTTGTCCTATATTCCGGCCGACAGTAAGTATATGTTTCAGGTCGGCACTGCCATTTTCGTCAGGTGGTGTGCCTACTGCAATAAATAATGCAGCAGCATCAACAAGACTTTCTTTTAAGTTAGTTGTGAAAAAGAGTCTGCCTTTTTCAACATTTCTCTTGATCATTGTTTCAAGTCCGGGTTCATAGATAGGCACTTTTCCCTTTCTTAATCCTTCTACCTTTTCTTTATCAATGTCAACACAGGTTACACTAAGTCCTGTTTCCGCAAAGCATGTACCGGTTACAAGACCAACATATCCAGTACCTACAATTGAAACCTTCATAAGAATTATTTTAAATGGAAGACAAAAGTAAATAAATTAAACGAGAAAAATCATCAACAAATACTTATTATCCTCTGATAATTCTGTTTAAAGAGTTCTAAAGACTTGTCCGAATTTTTTAACACTGTCAAGTATAATTTTATTTGCTTTTTCAAGTTTCTTTGTTTGTTCTTTCAGGAGGTCTTGTGACATCTTCAAACTTATATGAGTTTGTATTCGGGCAAGAAGCTCTTCTTTTATGAATGGTTTTGTAATATAATCCACCCCCCCGGTTTTGAATCCTTTTATTATGTCTTTAGTTTCAGTTTTGGCTGTAAGAAACATAATAGGGATATCCTTTGTTTGATTATTATCTTTTAATTTTTCACAAACCTCATAGCCATTCATTCCTGGCATCATAATATCCAGTAAGATAAGATCAGGATGGTTGTTTTCAACCGATTTCAACGCATCATTTCCGTTTTTTGCCAGTATTATTTTATAGTTTTTATTATATAGGAAACTGCCAATTACTTGTAGATTTGTATTGTCATCATCAACTATTAGTATAATATTTTTTTTAGTTGAAGGAGCCTTCTTTCTAGTCATAATATTGATTTTTTAAAGGTTTATTGTTACTATTTAGTGCTCACCGTACTCACCTTTAGCTCACTTTAAACTTCTTCTTTTTAAGTACTGATTATTTTCTATATTTTTCTATTTTCTTAATTAATTCAGGAAAAGAGTTTATTTCTTTTTCCAGTGTTTCGATATCGAAATTCCTGATGTTTTCTAATAAGCTGTCGGAATATTGAATTAACAATTCAAATTTAAAATTTTTAGCTGTAATTTTCAATTGTTTGGCAAATTCTTCAATTTCAAAAATAACAAGTGTGCTTTTTATTTTTTTCCAATCGGGTAAATAGTTGTCATTTAGTAGCTGCAATAATTCAGGTATTTTATCTTTTGTTTTTTGCGGTAAATTTTTTAATGATTTGAACTGATTTTCTTCATTTCTGATTTTTTCTTTTGTTCTATAAGGGATAAAATTCTTCAATTCTGTATATATCTGGTTTTTACTTAGAGGTTTTCGCAGGCAGCTGTCAAATTTTTCCAGCATTTTCTTCTCAGGATCTTTCATTATTGAATCTTTACATGCAATAACCGGAATATTTTTATTATCCTTTATTTTTCTTATAGTTTTTATTGTTTTCATATCCGGTAGATGAAAATCGAAAAAGACTATATCGGGTTTATTGGAATTTATTTTTTGTAGTGCGGCTTCAAGATTATTTGCTTCAATAATTCTGATATTATCAGTATCTATCATTCTTTTCATTAATTCAATATTACTTTGAATATCTGCAATAATGAGTATGGTAGATGGTTCGAAGATTATATCAGAAGGGTCTTCTTCGGGTTTATGCCCACTGAATTCTGTTTTATCAAGGACAGGAATGTCTCGTAAGATCACTTTAAAAATAGTTCCTTCTCCAACAGCACTCTCCATGCTCAGTTCACCGTTCATTTGTTGTACCAGTTTTTTTGTGATTGACAGTCCAAGTCCTGTACCACCGAATTTACGAGTACTTTCACCATCTCCCTGCCTGAAAGCTTCGAATATTATTTCATAGTTTTTTTCGGGGATCCCAATACCGGTATCTTCTATCTCGATAATGATTTGTTTATGCCCTTTTTTTTCTGAATCCTGGCAATATGCCTTCAATCTGACAAATCCCTTATCAGTAAATTTAATAGCATTACCTACCAGATTAAACAAGATTTGCCGTATTCTTATTTCATCCAGCATTAAGGCATTAGGAATATTCTCATTAACATTAATCTTGAAATCAATCGATTTATAGTTCGTTTTTTCTGAGAAAATTTGTTTTATTTCCCGAATTATATTGAAAAGATTAACAGGTGTATTAATAATCTCAAGTCTTCCTGTTTCAATTTTTGAAAGGTCAAGAATATCATTTATCAGTGATAATAAAGTACGGCCACTTGCAAGAATTGCTTCTAATTTGTTTTTAAAATCAGGATTATCAGTTTTATGTAGAATAGTTTGGCTAAAGCCGAGAATAGCATTCATTGGGGTCCGGATTTCATGGGATAAGTTAGCCAGGAATTGGCTTTTTATCCGGTTGGCTTCTTCAGCTTTTGCCTTTGCTCCTGCCAGTTCCCGGGCTATCTCATTTTGTTTCTCTATATAAAAAATGCTGGAAAGAACCATCCCTGTAAGGCTACTGACGAGAGTTAATAGTGCAATAGTATCTTTATTGAAATAATCAGGTTTTGAACTGGCAAGCTCGAAAGTACCAATGCACCTGTCATTATTGATTACCGGTATATATAATCTTGAACGGATAGCAAATGAACGTTGGCTGTTTGTGCTTTGTTTTTGTGTGTCTTTTGTTATGTCAGGGATATGGATTATTTTTTTACTGTAAAAAGCTTTTACAGGATGTTTTTGCATGGCTGTCTTTTTTGCCTCTTTTTTCTCTTTTTCAGTAAATCCTTTCGCTAAATGCAGAATTAACTTCTCGTTTTCTATATCCCATAGATATAAACCACTGTATTCAATATCAACAATTTCGTCCAGTATTTCCTCAATTGCTTTAATAAGGAGTTTGCGATTTCTTATCGAAGACAACTTAGAAATAATATTTTTCAGGGAATCGTACAATTTGGACTGTTTCTCATGTGCCAGTTTAAGTTTTCTTTCATTTTGCTTTTTGTATATGGCAATGGAAATATTGGTTTCAAGCTCTTTGAAGTTAATAGGTTTAATGATGTAACCTGATGGATCGCTGATTTTCGCACGTTGCAAAATTGATTTTTCATCGTGCGATGATAAAAATATGACTGGTATATCGAATTTTTTTCTAAGATTTTCATTAGCAGTGATTCCATCCATTTCGCCCTCAAGTTCTATGTCCATCAGGATAAGGTCAGGTTTGGTGTTTTTTGCAAGGTCCAGTACTTCTTTACCAATTGCAGTTTGTCCGACAATCAAACAACCCATTTTCTGAAGGCCGGACTCAAGGAGTTTTCGATCCAACAGATTATCTTCTACTATCAGGATTTTAGGTTTTTCCATAATAGTTTAGTTATAAAAATTTATTAAATATAATAAAACTGGTAATAATATAATATACGGTGCTGAAGTAAAATAGTTCAGTAAATTCATTTGTTATTTTGCTTGTTAATTGATTCATTTCTTTTTTGGCTGGTTATTTCTCTGTTTTCAGGTTTTTTAGTCCTGTTAGTTGTAATTACTTGATAATTACGAATCTTTTCAAAGAAGGATCAGGTTTGTTTGAAAAAAAAATGTACTTTTGCACCTCAAATTTACTATATATAAAGTCTAACTTATTTAAAACTAATTATTTTACACATGGAAAGCAATATTGAAAAAGAAAAGAAGGAAATGGTAGAAAAGCCTGAAGAGGATAAAAACCAAACAAGTGACGAAAAGCCTGAAAGGCAAATAGAAAAAGAAAAGTTGAAAGAAACAGAAAACGAAGAGGTTAGTAAAATCAAAGAAACTACAGCTAAGGAAAAGGATGAAAAAGTTGTTGAAGACAATAATGAAGTAAAGGAAGAAATTCCTGCCGAAGAAACTGACAAGGCTGATTTTATTGAAGAAAAGGTTGACCCTGAGATTGACAAAGAAGTTGCAGAAAAAGTTGAACCTGTGGCTGACAAGGAAGTTGCTGAAAAGAAATCAAAAGGATCAGAGACTGATGAAAATACTCCAATTGAGGATTTTGATTGGGAAAGCCTTATGGTGAAAGAGGATGATTATACACCAAAAGTAAGAGCAGAGTATGAAAGTCTTTATGATGAAACCCTTTCATCTGTTGCTGAAAATGAAGTTGTTGATGGCACTGTGATTTCAATGACAAAAAGAGAAGTAGTTATCAATATTGGTTATAAGTCTGAGGGAGTAGTTAGTTTAAATGAGTTCAGATATAACCAGGAACTTAAAATAGGGGATACCGTTGAAGTATATGTAGAGAGTAAAGAAGACAAAACCGGTCAGCTTATTCTTTCACATAAAAAAGCAAGGGCATTAAAATCGTGGGACCGGGTAAATGAAGCGCATGCTAAAGATGAAATTATCAAGGGTTATATTAAATGTCGTACAAAAGGTGGTATGATCGTTGACGTTTTTGGAATCGAATCATTCCTTCCGGGTTCACAGATTGATGTAAAGCCAATTCGCGATTACGATATGTATGTTGAGAAAACAATGGAGTTTAAGGTTGTTAAAATAAACCATGAATATAAGAATGTTGTTGTTTCGCACAAAGCTTTAATTGAGGAAGAACTTGAACAGCAAAAGAAAGAAATTATTGCAAAGCTCGAAAAAGGTCAGGTTCTCGAAGGAACTGTCAAGAATATTACATCATATGGTGTATTTATAGACCTGGGAGGTGTGGACGGATTAGTTCATATTACAGATCTTTCATGGGGACGGGTAAATCATCCTGATGAGATTGTAGAACTCGATCAGAAGCTGAATGTTGTGATCCTGGATTTTGATGATAATAAGAAACGAATTGCACTTGGAATTAAACAGCTTACTCCTCATCCGTGGGAATCACTTGACAAGGATATCAAGGTTGGTGATAAGGTTAAGGGAAAAGTTGTTGTAATGGCTGATTATGGGGCTTTCATTGAGATTGCTCCTGGTGTTGAAGGACTGATCCATGTTTCTGAAATGTCATGGTCACAACATCTAAGAAGC
Organism: Bacteroidales bacterium; assembly: GCA_021163295.1. Classification (GTDB taxonomy): domain Bacteria; phylum Bacteroidota; class Bacteroidia; order Bacteroidales; family VadinHA17; genus JADFUQ01. The sequence goes on along the minus strand of JAGGXD010000149.1, from coordinate 9,636 downwards.
GCTCAGGAGTTTCTTAAGATAGGTGATAAAGTTGAAGCAGTTATACTTACAATGGACAGAGAAGATCGGAAAATGTCTCTTGGTATGAAGCAACTCAAACCAGATCCATGGGAAAAAATTGAAAAGAAATATCCTGTTGGCTCTAACCATAAAGCCAAAGTCAGGAACTTTACAAATTTTGGAATTTTTGTTGAGATTGAAGAGGGTGTTGACGGGTTGATTCATATTTCAGATCTTTCATGGACAAAGAAAATTAAGCATCCTGCAGAATTTACCTCAATAGGAGCTGAAATAGAGGTAATAGTGCTTGAAATAGATGTGGAAAACAGGAGATTGAGCCTTGGACATAAACAACTGGAAGAAAATCCATGGGAAGTATTTGAATCAGTATTTACTGTCGATTCAATTCATGAAGGAACTATTGTTGAGGTATTCGATAAAGGTGCTATTGTTACTCTGCCATATGGTATTGAAGGTTTTGTTACTCCAAAACATCTTGTTAAGGAAGACGGATTGCAAGGTAAAGTTGATGAAAAACTGGAATTTAAAGTTTTGGAATTTAACAAAGGTGCTAAAAGGATAATTTTGTCTCATAGTCGTGTTTTTGAAGATAAAAACAAACCAGAGAAGAAAACTGCAAGGAAAACCGGTTCTTCTGCAACACGTAAATCGTCAAAAAGGACAACGAGTAATCTGGAAAAAACAACTCTTGGAGATATTACTGATTTGGCAGCTTTGAAATCTGAAATGGAAGAAAAAGAAGATAAAATTATCAAAAAAAAGAAAAAATAGTTATATTTAGGTTTTAAACCTTAAAAAATCATGGATTTTAAAATTGAAAAAAGAGATAATCATACCTTAATTCAAGTTCTGGATGAGAAACTGGATACGCATATTGCCCCTAATCTTAAATCGGAACTTGTTCTTATTTCGGGTAACGGAGAGAAAAATATAATTCTCGATTTAAGTAATAGCCGTTATTGTGATTCTTCAGGCTTAAGTGCAATTTTAGTCGCAAACCGGCTTTGTAAAAATGCAAAGGGTACATTTGTACTTACGGGTCTTAACGAAGCAGTTGAAAGACTAATTACAATTTCTCAATTGGATACGGTATTGAATATTGTTGGATCGGTTGATGAAGCAGTAAAAATGATTTCGGAATAATCAGAATAAAAGCTAAAATGGCTTTTACTTTTACTATACTCGGAAGCAGTTCTGCTTTACCAACTTCTAAAAGATTTACATCCGCTTATGTATTAAATATACATGAGCGGTTTTTTTTAATCGATTGTGGAGAGGGAACACAAATGCAGCTCCGCAAATATAAAATTAAACTAGGTAGAATAAACCATATTTTTATTTCTCATATTCATGGCGATCATGTTTTTGGACTTTTCGGATTAATATCTTCATTCAATTTGCTAGGCCGTAAAAATGATCTTCATATTTTTGGTCCTCCCGATCTTGAACAGATAATTCATGGTTACTTAAAGGATTTCTATATTAATCTTTTTTTCGAGATTATTTTTCATCCTGTTAATTGTGCCAGGTCGGTTAGGATTTATGAGGATGATAAAATTCTGGTGAACAGTATACCTCTGAAACATAGAATTCCTACGTGTGGTTTCCTGTTCAGGGAACAACCAACATGGCCAAATTTGAGAAAAGATGTGATTGAGAAGTATAATATTCCGATTTCAAAAAGGCAGGGTATAAAAGAGGGAGATAGTTTTATTACGGAAACGAGTGATGTTGTGCCTAACAGTGAATTAGTGATACCCGCCCCGGAACCTAAAAAATTCGCATATTGCAGTGATACCTCTTACAATGAGGGTATATTAACGCAAATTAAAAATGTTGATCTTCTTTATCATGAAGCCACATTTGGCGGTGAACTTAGAGAACTGGCAAGAGAAACTATGCATTCAACAGCTAGCGAAGCGGCCCGGATAGCCCAAAAAGCATCTGTTAAAAAGCTGGTGATAGGGCATTTTTCAGCAAGATACAAAGATATTACACCTTTGCTTGAAGAGGCAAGAACAGTGTTTGAAAACACATTTATTGCTGAAGATGGTAAGACCTTTAAAGTTTAAAGAATTAAATAATCATTTGAGAATTCTCGAATATTAACCAGTTTAAATTTAATTATTATGAAAAAAACTATTTTATCGCTCTTATTAATGGTAATTGTTATTGGACAGTGTATTGCCCAATCCTTTGATAAGATTAAATTTAAAGAGTATGAACCGGGCTTTTATCAAAACTTTATCATGAAAGATATTAATGCGGTTAAAACTAAGCAAAAAGAAAAAAAAGTGGATAAACGCTTGATGATGGATCAGTCTGGAATGGATTTACCTAATAATCCTGAATTGTATAACACTTACTGGCATAACCCGGTCATATCACAGGGAAATACAGGAACCTGCTGGTGTTTTTCAACCACCTCTATGTATGAGTCTGAAGTAAATAGGTTATACCAGAAAGAAGTAAAATTATCTGAGATGTTTACAGTGTATTGGGAATATGTTGAAAAAGCGAGGTGTTATATTAGGAAAAGAGGAGAATCCTTGTTTTCTCAGGGTTCAGAGGCAAATGCAGTTACTCGTATATTCAGGAAATATGGTGCTGTTCCATGGCAAGAATATACGGGTTTAAAAGATGGACGTAAATATTTTAGTCATGCTAATATGTACAGGGAAATGAATAGCTTTTTAAAGGGATTGAAAAGCTCAAATGACTGGAATGAGGAAGAAGCCCTTGAAACTATTAAAGCTATCATGAATTTTTATATGGGTGTTCCCCCTGAAAAATTTGAATATGAAGGAAAAACAGTAACACCTATGGAATACCTGAGCAAGGTTATTATGATAAACCCTGATGATTATGTTGAAATATTGTCCTATAGCCAACAACCTTATTGGAAACAGGTTGAATATGAGGTTCCGGATAACTGGTGGCACAGCTCTGAGTATTATAATGTACCGCTAAACATATTTATGAAAATCCTTAAAGAAGGAATAAGAAAGAATTATACAGTGAGTATTGGGGGTGATGTTTCTGAGGCAGGTTTTAGCAGGGAAACCAATGTAGCCCTGGTTCCTGATTTTGATATCCCTTCAGATTATATTAATGAAAATGCCAGGCAATTCCGATTTTCAAATAAAACAACAACTGATGATCATGGTATGCATCTGGTAGGGTTTTATGAAAAAAAAGGTGATGATTGGTACCTGGTAAAAGATTCTAGCTCCGGATCAAGAAATGTGGGTAAAGATGATGATCGTTTCGGATATTATTTCTTTAGTGAAGATTATGTAAAGTTAAAAATGATGAATTTTACTATTCATAAAGATGCTATAAAAGGTATTTTAGATAAATTTGATTAACAAAAACTCCAGATTCACAAAACATAAAAAGCCCCTTTTGAACGGGGCTTTTTTGTTTTGCAATAATTAAGGGAATCTATTCTCGGAAATAAAGTCTTATCTTTGATCAAATTTTTAACCAGGTTGATAATTTTTTATAAAGTGCAGGAAAAAATAATTATACTCGATTTCGGATCACAATATACACAATTGATTGCCAGACGCATAAGAGAATTAAATGTCTATTGCGAAATAAAGCCCTTCAACAGGGATCCTGAAATAGATGATTCGGTTAAAGGGGTTATTTTATCCGGTAGTCCTTTTTCTGTGCGGGATAAGAATGCTCCGAAGCCAGATCTTTCCGGGATAAAAGGCAAGAGACCTTTACTTGGGGTTTGCTATGGAGCGCAATATCTGGTACATCATTACGGAGGTGAAGTTTTGGCTTCTGAAACCAGGGAATACGGAAGAGCTAAACTGAAATTTGTGAAACAAAACAGTGATCTTTTTTGTGATGTTACACCAAATACCCAGGTGTGGATGTCGCATGGGGATACAATTACCGGGTTACCAGTAGATTATGAGGTGATAGGTAGTACTGAGGATATAAAAGTGGGGGCATTTAAAATCATAAATGAGACTTCTTACGGAATTCAGTTTCATCCGGAAGTATATCATACTACTGAAGGAAAAAAAATTCTAAAAAATTTTGTTTTAAATATTTGTGGGTGCCGGCAGGATTGGACACCTGACTCTTTTGTTGAAACAACTATTGCAGATTTGAAAAAGAAACTTGGAAGTGATAAAGTGGTTCTTGGACTTTCAGGAGGTGTGGATTCTTCAGTTGCTGCTATCCTCCTGAACAAGGCTATTAGTGATAAACTTACTTGTGTTTTCGTTGACAATGGATTGTTGAGGAAAAATGAATATAACCAGGTTCTGGAATTGTATAGAAACATGGGATTGAATGTGTTAGGGGTTGATGCCTCGGACATGTTCATTACAAAACTATCAGGAGTATTTGATCCTGAACAAAAACGAAAAATAATAGGGAAAATATTTATCGAAGTTTTCGAAGAAGAAGCAGTTAAAGTTAAGGATGTAAAATGGTTGGCGCAGGGAACAATTTACCCGGATGTTATTGAATCAGTATCGGTTAATGGACCATCAGTAACAATTAAATCACATCATAATGTTGGTGGATTACCTGAAATAATGAATTTGAAAGTAGTGGAACCCCTGATGTTTTTATTTAAAGATGAGGTGAGAAGGGTAGGGAAGGCACTAAAAATAAGTCAGGCGATTTTAAAAAGGCATCCCTTTCCGGGACCCGGATTAGCCATTAGGATATTGGGAGATATTACCCGGGGGAAAATCAAAATGTTACAGGAAGTAGATGAAATTTATATTCAGGCACTGAAGGAAGATAATTTATACGATAAAGTATGGCAAGCAGCTGTTATACTTCTTCCGGTGCAGTCGGTTGGAGTTATGGGTGATGAGAGAACATATGAAAATACGGTCGTATTAAGAGCAGTAACTTCAACAGATGGGATGACTGCTGATTGGGCTCATTTGCCATATGATTTTTTAAGCAGGGTCTCAAATACAATAATAAATAGAGTAAAAGGAATAAACAGGGTTGTTTACGATGTAAGTTCAAAACCTCCTGCTACAATTGAGTGGGAATAAAAATTAGAAATTAGAAATTATTCAGCAAAAATAAATGCTGATAAATTGAAATAGTATTTAAAACTTATGATTATGAGGAGAAAAAAATTGACTTTTCTGTCAATAGTATTAGTGTTAACAATTAGTCTGGTTATTCCGGTTAATGGGCAGTTTACTGAAGCATCATTAAAGATAGGTAAAGTGATAAGTTTGATTGAAGCCTATTATGTTGAAGATGTGAACCAGGAAAAGATGGTTGAACAAGCCATTATTAATGTTCTTGAAGAGCTTGATCCTCATTCAACATACATTTCTGAAAAGGAAGTAAAAAAAATGAATGAACCATTAATTGGGAACTTTGAAGGAATAGGTATTCAATTTAATGTACTATATGATACTATTCTTGTGATCTCTCCGGTTCCTGGTGGCCCATCAGAAAAAGTTGGAATACGGGCAGGGGACAGAATTGTGAAAATTAATGGTGAAAACGTTGCAGCTATTGGAATAACTACAACAAAAGTTAGGGATAAGTTGCTTGGGGAAAAGGGCACTAAAGTAAATGTCAGTATAAAAAGGAAAGGAGTTGTTGAATTAATTGAATTTACTATAACACGTGATAAGATACCAATTCACAGTCTTGATGCTGCTTATATGGCTAATGATGAAATTGGGTATATGAAGTTGAACAAATTTTCATTTACAACTATGAAAGAATTCCATGAAGCAGTGGACTCTTTGTTAAATCTAAATATGAAAAAACTCATTCTTGATCTTCGTGGAAATGGAGGAGGATACCTTGAGACAGCAGTTAAGTTGGTTGATGAGTTTCTTCCGGAAGGAAAAATGATTGTAAGTATGGAGGGTAACCATGTACCAAAAAAATCATTTATTAGTCATTCTGGGGGTAGATTGCTTGATAATAAGGTTGTTGTAATTATTGATGAAGGATCTGCATCTGCCAGTGAAATTGTTGCCGGTGCTTTTCAGGATTGGGACAGAGGGGTTGTTATAGGGCGAAGATCATTTGGAAAAGGATTGGTGCAGAGACCTTTTAACTTACCCGATGGATCAATTGTCAGGCTTACTATTGCCAAATATTATACTCCTTCAGGAAGATTGATACAAAAGCCTTATGATGATGGCTTTGAAGAATATGCAAAAGATCTGGTTACTAGATATAATAACGGGGAGTTTGTTTATGCTGACAGCATTCACTTCCCTGACTCTCTTAAATACACTACATTGCTTAATCAACGTGTTGTGTACGGAGGAGGTGGTATCATGCCTGATGTTTTTGTTCCGCTTGACACCACAGGAAATACCGGATACTACAACGATTTGTTGAGAAAAGGTGTAGTAACAAGTTTTACACTTGATTATGTCGATCGAAACAGGGATAAAATAAACCGTTTGTATCGTTCTTTTAGTGAATTCAGGGATCAATGTAAAATTGACGACTCTATGCTTAAAGATCTGTTAATTGCGGCTGAAGCTGAAAAAATTGAAAAAAATGAAGCGGAGTTTGAACAGTCAAAAGAACAAATCAAGATGATCCTGAAAGCATTGATAGCGAGAGACATCTGGGATATAAGCGAGTATTATGAAATTGTTAATGAAAAGAATAAAGCATTTAATAAAGCGATAAGTATCCTTAAAAATGAAGAAACTTTCTTTTCTACAATAGATCCCGGGTTAATTTCTGAAGATCTTCATTAAAAAAGAACATAGTTTTACAAATTGATTTAAAAAAACCTTAATTTTCACGTTTTATAAATAAGTTGTTAATAGTCGGTAGTCCACAGTCGGCAGTCCACAAAAAAGTAAATAACAATCAAACAATAATAACACATACTTAATCATATTCCCGATAAATCGGGACTAAGAAGTACAAATAGCCCAGTCTTCAGATTGCAGACTGCCGACTGAAGATTGCCGACTTAAAAGTAAAAAGTATAATAAAATAATTATTATCAAGACATAAACATTGAAATTCCAATACATTTAATTATATTTATATGATTCAGGTTTTCCTGAGCCGGGCAGGTAATAATGCAGATTTACTAATTGAATTCTTCGGTTTCTTAACTGCACTTGTTTACCTTTACTTTTCAATAAAACAGAAAATCTGGCTGTGGCCATTTGGCATCTTAACCTCATCATTATACATTTATATATTCTATATTTCAAGTCTGTATGCCGATATGGGTTTGCAGATTTATTACGTGCTAATTAGTTTTTATGGCTGGTATCATTGGGTTTATGGAGCAAGCCATACTAAGGGTAGTAATCTTCCAATTTCAACCCTTTCGGGTTCTTTGGCTCTTAAATTGTTGGTGATATTATTTATTATTTACTGGATAATTGTATTTATACTTTTGAAAGGTCCGGCTTATCTCGGAATGCCTCCATCTGATCTTCCTTACTGGGATGCTTTTACAACATCAGTAAGTATTATTGCTACATGGATGCTTGCCAGAAAAATAATTGAACATTGGATTGTCTGGATAATTGTTGATTCTGTGTCATTTGGTTTGTATATTTATAAAGAATTATATATTACTGTTGTTTTGTTCCTGATTTATACTATTCTTGCATTTATTGGATTCTATGAATGGAAAAAAAATTGTCCTGACCGGTCCTGAATCAACCGGAAAAACATGGTTGGCGAAGCAATTAGCCATGCATTACCAGACCGACTGGATTTCGGAATATGCCAGGGAATATGTTGGGAACCTGAAAAGAAAATATAATTATTCTGATTTAGTTGTTATTTCCAGGTATCAGGTTAATGTTGTGAAAGAATATAAAGGGAAAGCTAACAGGTTCCTTTTTTTTGATACTGACCTTATTATTCTTAAAGTCTGGTTTGATGTAGTTTATAATGAATGTCCTGCATGGCTGACTGAGAGTATTGGTAATCGTGATATTGACCTTTACTTGCTTTGTGATACTGATATTAGGTGGGAATATGATCCTGTTAGAGAGAATCCAGGTCAGAACAGGGAAGTACTTATTAAAAAGTATATACAAGAAATTCAGAACTCCGGTGTTCCATTTGTTTTAATCAGAGGAAAGGATAATACCAGGCTGGCGAATGCTATTCATGCGATTGAAGAATGGGATAGTGGAAGAATGAAATAGAGGGAATAAGGAATATCCAATTAATATATTTATTAGTAATGGGGAAATATGGTGATGTTTATATTGCGAAAACGATGCAGGGACTTGAAGAAGTGCTTGCAAAGGAGCTTAAAGAGCTGGGTGCAAGCAGGATAAAACCAGGTAGAAGAATGGTTGAATTCTCCGGTGATATGAATATTGTCTATAAAGCTAACTATTGGCTTCGGACTGCCCTTCGGATTCTTGTACCTGTCCGGTCATTCAGGGCTATAAATGAACAACAGCTTTATAATGAAACGAAGGCCATTAATTGGGAAAAATATTTAAGTCTCCAACATACTTTTTCTGTTGATTCGGTAGTATTTTCAAAATATTTCAACCATTCACATTATGTTGCTTTGAAGGTGAAGGATGCAATTGCAGATCAGTTTCGGGAGAAAAAAGGCCGGAGACCGTCAGTTGACAGCAAGAATCCGGATATAAAAATTAATATTCATGTAAATATTGATATATGCACGATTTCACTTGATAGTTCAGGTGAATCATTACATAAACGAGGTTATAGGGTTGACCAATACAAAACACCACTGAATGAAGTTCTGGCTGCGGGATTGATTATGTTATCAGGTTGGGATAAGAAAACAAATTTTCTTGATCCTATGTGTGGTTCGGGAACATTTCTTATTGAAGCGGCTATGATTTCAAGGAATATTCCTCCGGGATATTACAGGAAAAGGTATAGTTTTATGAACTGGCTTGATTATGATCCTGAACTGTATAAGGATATTCAGGTAAGCCCATATTCAAAACAATATGAACCAATAATATTAGGAAAAGATATTTCATTCCATGCAATTGCAGCTGCAAGAGAAAACATCCGGAAGGCAGGTCTGATGTTATCTATATCTCCTGAGGTTGGCTCATTTGAAACAACCAAAGCTCCATGGAGTACAGGTTTTATTATTATAAATCCTCCATATGGTGAAAGGATTAAGGTTGCTGCGATAGGAAAGTTATACAAAACAATTGGGGACAATCTTAAGAAAGAATTTCCCGGATATAAGGCATGGATATTTAGCTCGAATTTTAGTGCAATTAAGCAAATAGGTTTGCGCCCAACAGTTAAAAAAATACTTTTTAACGGACCTCTTGAATGTAAATTTTTGGGGTTTGAAATGTATAAGGGATCAAAATAAGAAACAATTTTATCAATTATTTATGGAAAACCAATTTTTGTTGTATATTTAATTTTAAATATATACTTATCTGTTTTTTTTTTGAAATTTAGAGATAAGATATTATTTTTATTGTTTCTTTACTTTAATTTTTTAAGTTCTATTTTTATTATATTTGTAAATTAATGGTTTTAACCTGACGTATTCATAAATATTATCATTTTTCAATATTTATGAATAGTACAGGCTAACCATGACTGGGGAAAATCAATAGTTAAGAACTTCTCAACTATTGATTATTC
>JAGGXD010000156.1 GCA_021163295.1 Bacteroidales bacterium | reverse complement strand
TCAGCCTAACCATAGGATTTACCTGTTTTATCATCATTTATCTTTGGGTTCAGGATGAAAGGAGTTTTGGAAAAACAGAAAAGAACGGAAAGGATATTTTTCAATTGACAATTACACATAAAAATGGGACATTAGATCCAAATGTTCCATATTCCGTTCCATATGCAATGGCTGAAATTTATCCGGAGATTAAAAATTATACACGCATCTACAGATTGGGCAAAATTGTTAATTGTGTATTTAAACACCAGGCGGAAAGTGAGGATCCTGTGATGTTCTATGAAGATAATATTATTATGGTTGATACCGGGTTTTTTTCCATTTTCCCTTTTCCATTTGTTTATGGTAATCCAAAATCTGCCCTCTTGAACCGGAATGGTGTTGTATTGAAAAAGTCGATATCTGAGAAGTACTTTGGGAATGAAGACCCAACGGGTAAGATACTGCTGCTCAACAATGATAATTCTCTAACTGTTACGGGTGTTGTTGACATACCATCAAAGTCTGTCCAGCAACCTGATTTTATTTTGCCACTGAAGAGCAATTTAGCAACAAATTATAATTGGCGTGATCCATCTTTTATCCTTTTACGAAAAAATAGTTCACTTAAAGCATTTAAAGAGAAGATATCAGGTTCATTAATCGATCTCTATCCCAATCCCATTTCTAATGAATTGACATTGGGAATATTACCGGTCTCAAAATCTTATCTGAGTTTTGGAAGGATGAAATATATCTATATTTTATCGATTGTTGCCCTCTCTATCCTGCTGGTTGGTTGTATGAATTATATTATTCTAACCACCGGTAGATCGACAAGGAGGATCAAAGAAATTAGTGTCAGAAAGATAATTGGAGCAAAAAGGATCCAATTGATTTTTCAATTATTAACTGAATCGTTTTTGTTTGCTTTTTTCGCCCTGTTTCTCTCACTAATTCTGGTTGAAGTTATGTTACCAGGATTAGGTAGATTCATTGAGAAGGATTTACATATTGGTTATTTCAGTCGCCCACAGATAATCCTGTTCTTCCTGATTGTATCCCTGGTTGTTGGAGGACTAGCAGGGATCTATCCGGCACTAATATTTACAAATAAGAGTCCAATAGCCGCCTTGCAGGCATCTCACTTTGTTCGTTCAAGAAAATCAATTTTCATGATCAGCACTGTAATTGCTCAGTTTACAACTTCATTTATTCTTCTTGCAAGCACGATTTTAATTATCAAACAGCTCTCCTTTATGCTTAATCAACCCCTGGGATTCAAGACAGAGAATATCATTGACATTCAAATGAATACATCACTGGGACAACGGTTCAATTCCTATAAAGACAAGTTAAAAAGCAATCCGAATATTTTAAGGATAACTGCAGGACAATCGGTACCTTATAACGAGGATTATAAGACTGGTTTGGATTGGGAAGGAAAAACCCCCAAACATGTTCCAGTTGTAAGGTATTCCATTACACTACCTGAATATATCGAAACGTTTGAGATGGAACTCATAAACGGTCGCAGTTTCAACGATGATTTAAAAACAGATGCTTCAAACTTTGTAATCAACGAGAAAGCGGTAAAACTACTGGATGTTGAAAATCCACTGGGAAAGAAACTCACTTTATGGGGCAGAGAAGGAGAAATTATAGGGGTGGTTAAGGATTTTCATCATGTATCACTTCATCGTGAAATATTACCTCATGTTTTCACTATCAATCCGGCATTTTATAACAATCTAAAACATATATTTATTAAAATCAGTCCTGAGGATATACCAGGAACTCTTAAGGAAATTGAATCTGTAACCAGAGAATTTGCCCCTGATTATCCTTTCAAATACAGTTTTATTGATTCAGGTATCAAGGAATTATACAAAACGGATAAAAGTCTGGGCACGATCATTACCTTGTTCGCTTTCATCTCAATTTTTATTTCGTGCCTGGGTATTTTCAGCCTCTCTACTTTTATGGCTGAACAGAGAACAAATGAATTTGGTATCCGGAAAGTGAACGGAGCCAGAACCATTCATCTATTATATCTCCTGAATATTGACCTGTTAAAGTGGATCGGGATCTCATTCCTGATTGCAACTCCACTTGCTTTTTATGCCATGCACCGGTGGTTGCAGGATTTTGCTTTCAGAGTACCGGTTGGAGGATGGATCTTCATTATTACAGGTGCTATTGTTCTGATCATTGCATTTTCTACGGTTAGTGGAGTAACTATAAATTTGGCTCGAAAAAACCCTGTTGATTCGCTTAGATTTGAATAAAGGAAAGTGAAATATCTCTCACTCTCAGGAGCCACTGAGGGTTTCCCGAAAATTCTGACTGGTAATCATTTTACCGTAAAGCTGCATTCTCCATGGATTACCTGTCCATCGTCTGTAATTCCGCGGATAATTACCATATAATCACCCTGTAGATCAGATGAAAAAAAATCAAGACCGACTGTAACACCTGCATCAACAGGAATATTTGGAGCCCAGAACAGACAATTCCTGTAATCCGGGATCCTGGAATCTCCCGGATATTTTTCATAATCGGGGCAAGTTATCTGCTGATGGGATTCATATGTTTTGAAGCTAAAGTAGAAAGAATTCCGAGGCAGATCCACACCTGTCCTGTCATCCCGGGATGAAATGATATTTATAATACCACCGTAGCGCAGATTCCCCCTGATATACAATGAATTGACTATATCAATACAGGCAAATTTTTCGGGTGAAAGATATAATATCTTATCAATATCAAATACGGGCACATAATCTAAAAGTACGAGAGGTATATACAAATATAAATCAGAATGATCCCTGGTCAGGTATAAATGATATTTGTCTTTTTCTTTTTTCACAACTACATTCCGGATCAACTCAAAAAAGAATTCTTCCAACGTGGAGAGCATTACATAATCATCTGTTTTAAATCTTAATTCCGGAGATCCATAAAAATATTGGTTTGTTGTATCAGAGATTTCCACGTGGGTATTTGAAACCGGGGCAGGATTAAATACACTAACCACCTGGGCATTAAACATGATTTCTTCCACAATTTTTTTGTTAATAGCCGGTTTATCAAAAATATGTTCCGGTTGTTTCAGAAAAAGAATATTTCCGGAAAAGCTTGTCATCCAATTCAAATGCATCAATAAATTCATTATTTAAGACAATCTGTTCCTTTTCACCTGAATAAAAAGTATGATTCAATACAATTCTCTGAATACAGATATCATACTTTATCTTTAAATCCGGGTATTTGCAACCATTAATTACAGCAGAACCCGTATAAAACCGGTTTTCGCCCAGGAAGGGGTGGTCACTTGGGTTAAAAAACGGATACAGATATTTAACCCCATTAACCAATTCAAAATCGGCGCCATATGATTGGTCAAAAAACTTTTTCCATTCATTAAAGACAGCATCCGTATTGCCAGGTTTCTGGGCAAACAAAGAATCTGAAAAGCATGTAGTGAGGAAAAAAAACCGGAATTCTTTATCCGGGCTTTGTAGCGAGAGAGAGATTTGAACTCTCGACCTCATGATTATGAATCATGCGCTCTAACCAACTGAGCTACCTCGCCATTATCTTATTTTTATTTGCGGTTGCAAATATAATGTTTCATTGCAAACTTTTCAACTAAATATCTCTAAATAGCTTTATGTATATCATGCCTCTAATACAGAGGCAGTTATTACAATAATTATTTGTTAAGAACTATAATCCGTTTTTAATCATAATAATAGTGGTTTTTATATTTTTTTGTATATATTGCCACAACGCCTTTCTTGTAAATAAACATCCAGGCACTATGAAAAAACAATTTGAACTTGAATATATAATCAACTCCTCCCCCAGAGTACTATACAGCCGCCTTAGCTCTGCAAGCGGGTTATCCGAATGGTTTGCCGATAATGTTACTGTTAAAGGAAAAATATTTACATTCATATGGGAAGGAACTGAACAAAATGCAGAGCTCTTAGGTAGAAAAGATAATAAATTTGCCAAATTTCACTGGGTGGACGATGAAGATGAAAACAGTTATTTTGAATTCAAAATAATTAAAGACGAGATTACCGGAGATGTTGCCCTGCTGATAACCGATTTTGCGGAAGAGGATGAAAAAGAAGACTCTATTGACCTTTGGGATTCACAAATCGCTGAACTCAAGCGCGTTATTGGACTGTAAAAAGAACCTGTCTATTTCATGTAGCTCTGAGTATCTTTTAAATAAACTCATCAACAAATAAACAATAAGATTAGTATTCTTATGTTTAAAATAATTTAATTTTACAGGCGTTTCAATATATGAATAAACAACAGAATTAATTGTGAAACGGATACACAGATTTGTATTATTATCTTATTTCGGGCCACTGGTAATGACATTTTTCATTGTCCTGTTTATCCTTATCATGCAGTTCCTGTGGAAGTATATTGATGATCTGGTTGGAAAAGGTCTTGATCTGGGTACTTTAGGGGAACTGTTGTTTTACTTCGCAATAAGTTTCATGCCAATGGCTTTACCATTAGCCATATTACTTGCTGCCCTTATGACATTCGGAAATATGGGAGAAAACCTTGAGCTAACAGCATTAAAATCGTCAGGCATTTCGTTACAGAGGATCATGTTACCATTAATTATATTTATAATCCTGATTAGTATTGGTGCATTCTTCTTTTCAAACAATGTTCTACCCTATTCAAACCTCAAATCCAGATCATTGTTACATGACATCCAAAAACAAAGGCCCGAACTAAATATTCAACCCGGATCATTCTATAATGGAATCGATGGTTTCAGTGTTAAGATAGCCGAGAAGGATCAAGGAACAAATCTTATGCACAATGTTTTGATCTATGACCATAGAGACAAAAAAGGTAATATCTCAGTTACTTATGCCGATTCAGGATATATGAGTATCACACCAAATGAGCTAAACCTGATTTTCAACCTCTATAATGGTCATTCTTATACTGAATTGCAAGAGGATAATAGAAACAAGAATCAAAGGAGAAATAAAACTTACCCTCATCGAAGAGACCAGTTCAGTGAAGAAACTATAATTTTCAACCTTACCGGTTTCGGCCTTAACCGTTCAGACGAAGACTTGTTTAAAAGTAATTATTCAATGCTTAACCTTGATGGTTTGGAATATTATCGTGATTCATTTTCTATTATTCTGAATAACAGAAAAGATGTATTTACAAAAACCATGTTGAATTTGAATCTGTTTAAGTTCCCAGACTTCAACACAAGAAAACGAGAAAAAGAAAATATCAAAATTGATAGTACAAAAGAATTCAGACCAAGGGAAATTCTGAGTGAACTTATTAAAGAAAAACAGGAACACGCTATTGATCTGGCTATTACATATGCAAAATCTGCTAAAAAGAATGTGGATGATTCGCAAAGATCTATCGTATGGCGGGCAAAAACAATTAAAAGATATGAGATCGAATGGCAAAGAAAATTCACTCTCTCTTTTGCCTGTTTTATCTTCTTCTTTATTGGCGCTCCACTTGGCGCTATAATAAGAAAAGGAGGTTTGGGCACCCCTGTAGTAGTATCAGTTCTCTTTTTCGTTGTTTATTATGTGATATCTCTTATGGGCGAAAAATTTGCCAGGGAAATGATATTTACACCATTTGAAGGAATGTGGGCCTCTTCATTTATTTTACTTCCACTCGGTATCTTCCTTACTTATAAAGCTACAACCGATTCAGTAATTATGAATACAGAAACTTATACAGAAATACCAAAACAGATAATTCGATCGATTAAAAAGATCATGATTAAAAAATACCCAGGAGACAGGGTCAATGAAAATCCTTCAACTGACAAATAAACTTCCGTTCCCACCAATAGATGGTGGAGCTTTAGCTACCCTGAATATGACTGAAGGGTTTCTTTATCATGGGCATGAGGTAACCATGCTCGCTATGAACACTTCCAAGCATTTTTATGATCCCGGACAGATTGAATCAAAAACCAGGGGAAATATTACGCTGATAGCTATACCGGTAAATACTGATGTTTCCCTGTTTGCTGCCATAAAAAACCTGCTAATCTCTTCAGTTCCTTACAATATTGAACGGTTTAGAACGAATGATTACGAACAGGCATTAATAAATCTGCTTACAAATAACAAATATGATATTATCCAGCTTGAAGGGTTATCACTTATATCTTATATACCGGCTATTAGAAAATTTTCAGATTCTATTCTAATACTCAGAGCTCATAATGTGGAACACCGGTTATGGGATAGCATTTCTTCAGGCAGGAAACCCGGTATTAAAAAATTCTATTTCAAAATTCTTTCAGCCCGCTTAAAACGATTTGAATCGGAATGTTTTGATAAAATTGATGCACTAATCCCAATTACGGAAAAAGATAAAACTGTTTTCTTGAAAATGGGAAACAAAAAACCCCTGTTTGTTACTCCTGCCGGAATAACTCCTGATGATTCTCAGGACACAAAAAATGATAGTGTTATCTTTCCGTCCTTATTTTTTATAGGAGCTCTTGACTGGATACCAAACCAGAATGGATTATTATGGTTTATTGAAAATGTATGGCCGGATATTGTAATAAAATACCCGGAAATGAAGTTTTTTATTGCGGGTCGTAATGCCCCGGTATCTTTCTGCAAAAAGCTCAGGAAACCGGGAATTGTTTTCGAAGGCGAAGTAAAAAACGCCTATGAGTTTACTAAAAATAAAGCCATAATGGTTGTGCCACTTTTTTCAGGTAGTGGCATAAGGGTTAAGATACTTCAAAGTATGTCACAGGGAAAAGTAGTTATTTCAACTCCATTGGGAGCAGAAGGCATTGAGACTAAACATGGTAAGCATATTTTTTATGCAAGATCACCTGAGGAGTTTACGAAAAATATTGATTATATTATCAGGAACAAATCTCTTTTTAAAAAGGTCGGAGAATCTGCAAGAACGTTTGTTTATGAAAATTTTAATAATTTAGCTATCACCAAAGACCTGTTATCATTTTATAACTCATTGCAAGCATGATCTGGATCATAATTTTCTGGACCTCAATTTTTCTACTTCTGTACTCCTACATTTTATACCCTGCCTTACTCAGGATTCTTGCACACAAAAAACAATCTAACCGGATTATCTATTCTGAAAATGACGATATGCCTGACATTTCAGTAATTATGTCTGTTTACAACGAAGAAAAAGTATTGGAAAACAAGATCAATTCAATATATAACACATCCTTTCCGAAAGGGAAAATGGAAGTTTTAGTTGGCTCGGATGGTTCAAATGACCGAACAGAAGAAATTTTACATAGAATGAATAAAAAATTTATAAATTTCTCATTTTACCATTCAAACCTCAGGAAAGGCAAACCTAATGTGTTAAACGATCTTGTATCAAAAGCAAAAGGGGATATCCTGATTCTCACTGATGCCAATGTTTTATTAAATGAATCAACAATAACCGGCCTTGTTAAGCATTTTAGAAACCCTGAGATTGGATTGGTTGATTCCAGAATGGTAAATACGGGCATTAGAAAGAGTGGCATTTCAAAACAGGAATCTGCATATATTTCTATGGAAGTGAATCTGAAAAATCGTGAGGGTTTAGTATGGGGAACAATGATGGGACCATTTGGAGGTTGTTATGCCTTGCGAAAGAATTTGTTTAACCCTATTCCGGAAAATTTCCTGGTTGATGATTTTTTCCTTAATCTAAATGTTCTGAAAAACCGCAAGAAGTCTATTAACGATATGAAAGTTACGGTATCTGAAGATGTTTCAGATATATTATTAGAAGAATTCAGACGGAAAAAAAGAATTGCCGCCGGAAGTTTTCAAAACCTTTCACACTATGCCGGTTTGTTATGGCCTCCATATACAAGTTTATCATTCAGTTTTATCTCGCATAAAATACTTAGATGGTTCGGTCCCCTGTTTCTTATCATGATAATTATTTCAAATGCTTTTATTTTCGAAAGAAATGAAGCTTACACCTATTCCATATATCTTGTGGGATTCTTATTTACTTTAACATTCATTGATCTAATTCTCAATAGATTCAATAAGCACATTGCTTTTTTCCGATATTTGACACATTTTTTTTCAATGAATTTAGCATTATCTTTAGGGTTTATTTTCTTCTTTAAAGGAATAAAAACAAATGTCTGGGAACCAACAAAAAGGAATCAGTAAATCCGATACAGGAAATGCCGGGAAAACACGAATTGTTTTTATGGGCACACCGGAATTTGCAATAGCCAGTTTAGAAACGTTGTTAATAAACAAATTTAATGTGGCCGGTGTTGTAACTGCTCCTGACAGACAATCTGGCAGAGGTTTAAAACTTCAACAATCTGCAATAAAGAAGTTCGCAACAAAAAATTCTATCCCTGTTCTCCAGCCAACTAATCTCAAAGACCGGGAATTTATTAATGAGCTGGGGGAAATAAAACCTGATCTTCTTGTTGTTGTTGCTTTCCGCAAATTACCCGATGAAGTATGGAAGCTTCCTCCACTGGGAACAATTAATTTGCATGCATCCCTTCTGCCACAGTACCGTGGTGCAGCTCCAATAAACTGGGTATTGATCAATGGCGAAGAAACTACAGGGGTTACTACATTCTTTATTGATGACAAAATTGATACCGGCAAAATTATTTATCAGGAAAAAGTTGAAATAGCCCCGGGAGAAAATGCCGGCACCCTGCATGATAAACTAATGAGCAAAGGAGCAGAACTGGTTAATAAAACTGTAAAAAGTATACTTGAAGGAGTCACTCCTCAAACAGATCAATCGACATTAACCAAAACACAAACAGAGTTAAAAAAAGCTCCTAAACTAAGAAATGAAAACTGCGAGATATCCTGGAAAAAATCAGCAATTGAAGTATATAATTTTATCAGGGGACTATCCCCCTACCCTGGCGCATGGGCAAGAATTAAAAATCAGAAAGGCAAAACAAGCATTTTGAAAATTTTTGAAACAGAAGCTATTCCTGGAATACATAAAAATAAACCAGGAACAATACTATCTGATAATCAATCTTATATGAATGTAGCAGTTGATAATGGTTTTGTAAAACTTCTTTCCGTACAGCTTCCCGGGAAAAAACAGATGGAAATAATTCCATTCCTTCGGGGTTTTGACACAAATAGTTTGAGGTTTGAGGTTTGAGGTTTGAGGTTTGAGGTTTGAGGTTTGAGGTTTGAGGTTTGAGGTTTGAGGTTTGAGGTTTGAGGTTTGAGGTTTGAGGTTTGGTTTTCCGTAACCATAACTTATTTCCCGGCACCGGCTTTTCCCCGGTTTTCATACGGTTCAGTTTGTATAAATTATCAAGCTTTATTCCATATTTCTGGGAGATGCTATGCATTGTTTCTCCTTTCTTAACAATATGAAAATCATTATCCACAGTAGCTTTATTTCGCTTAGGCTGTAGATACATTATCATACCTGCCTTTAACTGGAAATTCTCCGGAAGGTCGTTATACTTAAAAAGTTCCCAGTGCATCATTCCAAATTTTTTTTCCAGACTTTTATATGTATCACCCTCAGAAACAACAATATAATCTATCCTGTTTATCTTAGAAATCCTGTTTCCCGGAGTATTTGTTTCCTTGTTACCCGGTATTGGTTTAACCATTGATACACCTTCCTTCCCGGGTTTTTTGTTTTTTACTTTTCTTTCTGCTCTTTTCAAATTATCATATTGATACAATCCGTTTTCTTCAATAATTTTTATGAGTAGTTTATCGTATTGCCTATTAGTAGCATAGCCAGCTTTCTTTAATCCCCTGGCCCAACCCTTGTAATTTTCCTGATCCAGATTAAACAATGAAGCATAGCGATTGCTGTTTCTTAAAAAATCAGAGTGATCCCGATATGATTCCGCTGCATTATCATATTTCCTGAAACATTCTTTTCTCCTGTCATCATCATGATAAATTTTTCTTCCTTTCCAATTATCGTGACATTTTATTCCAAAATGGTTATTCGCCTTCTTTGCCAGCCGGCCGGTTCCATTATCCGATTCAAGTATTCCCTGGGCAAGAGTAATACTGGCAGGGACTCCCGCCCTTTTCATTTCACTAATAGCCAGCTTATTATATTTCTCAATATATTGTTTCCTCTCTTCAGTCATGTGTCCGCCCGGGGATTCAGTTACCCTGATAGTTTTACATGAAAACAGGGTTAAAATGAATATAACCGGAATAAGATTCCATTTTTTAGCAGAACTCTTAAGAGGTAAAAAAATAAACATAGAAGGATTGTTTCATAAACATTAACACAACTTCAAAACTAAATTGTAAATTTGAACTAAAATATTTTATAATGAAAATAAAAGAGATAAAAACTGTAATTAAAGAATATAATGACAAATCTGAACTATCAGCAGAAGATATTAATCTGATAAATATTGCCAGAGAAGCTTCAAAAAAAGCATATGCACCCTATTCCGGTTTTAAGGTGGGTGCAGCTCTTCTTCTTGAAAATGGTGAAATAATTGAAGCCAACAACCAGGAAAATGTTTCATATCCTGCCGGTTTGTGTGCTGAAAGAGTAGCAATATTCTACGCCGGGGCTAAATATCCTGATGTCCCGGCAAAAGCTCTTGCTATTACAGCTTTTAAAGATCTTGATTTTATTGACGAACCGGTAACACCCTGCGGTTCATGCCGGCAAACACTTTTTGAACATGAATCAAGATTTAATTCTTCTATCCGTCTGATCCTGGCCGGGAAGAAAAAAATCAGAATAGTAGATAAGGTTGGTGATCTCTTGCCATTAGAATTTGATAAAACGTATCTGGAAAAATAGCCGAATGCAATTCGGCTCTACTTCGTACTATCGTTCTATCGTTTTATCGTTCCATCTCATCTTCTCATCTTCTCTTTGCTCCTCCTTACTTACCCACTCAACTTACTCACCTACTCAACTTCTTCCTTCACCAATATATTCCATAATCTTTCGTCCGGTGGTTTAGCTATTAACTTAACCTGTTCTTCCTTAACCGGGTGCGGAAAACTTAAAGTTCTTGCATGCAGACTGATCCCTCCGTTTTTATTTGACCTCGGGAAACCATATTTCAGATCGCCTTTTACCGGACAACCGATCTTTGAAAGCTGACTTCTTATCTGATGGTGTCGTCCGGTGTGTAAGTCAATTTCCAACAAACAATAATTTTCCGACTTTTTCACAAGTTTATAATCCAGCCATCCTTCTTTTGCCCCCTGCACCGGTTTATCGTGTGAATAGGATTTATTCTTACTGCGATCTCTGATAATAAAATGCCTTAGCTCACCTGACAACGCTTTTGGGGGTTCCTTCACAATTGCCCAATACATTTTTGACACCTCTTTCTCTCTAAACATCTGATTCATCCTGCTTAATGCTTTGCTTGTCTTAGCATAAACCACTACTCCGGTAACCGGTCTGTCAAGTCGGTGAACCACTCCAAGGAATACATTACCAGGCTTATTGTATTTATTTTTTAAAAATTCCTTTAACTGAATATCAAGTGAAACATCCCCGGTTTTATCACCCTGCACAAGCTCGGATACCTTCTTGTTTACTGCAATCAAATGGTTATCCTCGTAAATAATATCCATTGCCATCAATTTTTAAGTGCGTCAATATACAAAAGAAATGCCTAATTTAACTCGTAACCCGTAACACGAAACTCGTAACAATTAGTTTTCACCTCTGCCTTTTTGTCATCAAAATGCAGAATATCCTATCCGGGATAAACCCAGATGACAAGATTGACAAAAATATGTCAGTGTTTTATTATGGCACAATGATTGAACAATGTTGATGAGCAAATAGATAATTAAATATTCTCAAACAATAAAATAGATATAAATTATGGGAAAAATAATTGGAATTGATCTTGGAACCACAAACTCGTGTGTTGCTGTAATGGAGGGCAATGAACCTGTTGTTATACCTAACAGTGAGGGGAAAAGAACTACTCCTTCAGTGATCGCTTTTGTCGAAAATGGTGAAAGAAAAGTTGGAGATCCTGCAAAACGTCAAGCTATTACAAACCCGCAAAAGACTGTTTCTTCAATAAAACGGTTTATGGGTGAAAAATATGATAAGCTTCAGAAAGATATAGCAAGAATGCCCTACGAAGTAGTAAAAGGTGATAATAACACTCCGAGAGTCAAGATTGACAATCGCAACTACTCACCTCAGGAGTTATCTGCTATGGTTTTACAAAAAATGAAAAAGACTGCAGAAGATTATATCGGGGAAGAAGTTACGGATGCTGTAATCACTGTTCCTGCATATTTTAGTGATTCACAAAGGCAGGCAACAAAAGAAGCCGGTGAGATTGCCGGTTTCAATGTTAAAAGAATAATCAATGAACCTACCGCAGCTTCACTTGCATATGGCCTTGATAAAAAGACAAGTGATTTAAAAATTGCTGTTTTTGACCTCGGTGGAGGAACCTTCGATATCTCTATCCTTGAATTAGGTGACGGAGTATTTGAAGTTAAGTCGACCAATGGTGACACTCACCTTGGTGGTGATGATTTTGATGATATTGTTATCAACTGGCTGGCAGACGAATTTAAGAAAGACGAAGGGGTTGATCTTATGAAAGATCCTATGGCAGTTCAAAGACTAAAAGAGGCTGCCGAAAAGGCTAAAATTGAACTTTCAAGCTCAACCAGCACAGAGATAAATCTTCCATATATAATGCCGGTTGACGGTGTACCAAAACACCTGGTTAAGAAACTATCAAGATCGAAATTCGAGCAGTTGACAGACAAACTAACCCAACAGGTTATAGCTCCATGCGAAAAAGCACTAAAAGATGCCGGTTTAAAGGCATCAGATATTGATGAGGTATTACTGGTTGGTGGATCAACCCGTATGCCGGCAATACAAGAAACAGTGAAGAAACTTTTTGGGAAAAATCCAAGTAAAGGTGTTAATGCCGATGAGGTAGTTGCTGTTGGAGCTGCAATTCAGGGAGGAGTCCTTACAGGTGAGGTAAAAGACGTACTGCTTCTTGATGTCACTCCACTTTCACTGGGTATTGAAACAATGGGAGGTGTTATGACACGCCTTATTGAAGCTAATACAACAATACCTACAAAGAAAACTGAAACATTTACTACGGCTGCTAATAATCAACCCTCTGTTGAAATTCATGTTCTGCAGGGAGAAAGACCAATTGCATCGGGAAACAAAACCATAGGAAGATTTCACCTTGACGGAATACCTCCTGCACCACGTGGTGTGCCTCAAATAGAAGTAACTTTTGACATTGATGCAAATGGCATACTAAATGTATCAGCCAAAGATAAAGGGACAGGAAAAGAACAAAGAATCCGTATCGAAGCTTCCTCCGGACTTACAGATGAGGAGATCAATAAAATGAAAGAAGAAGCACAAGCAAATGCAGAAGCTGATAAGGAAATTAAAGATAAGACTGATAAAATTAATGCTGCAGACAGTCTGATCTTTCAAACAGAAAAGCAATTGAAAGAGTTTGGAGATAAGCTTCCTGCTGATAAGAAAGGTCCTATTGAAGATTCTTTAAAAGTACTTAAGGAAGCACATAAAAACCAGGATCCGGATGCTATTGATAAAGCAATGGAAGATTTAAATTCAAAATGGCAGGCTGCTTCAGAAGAGATGTATAAAGCAAGTCAGGAACAAGCTGCAGGAGCAGATCAGGGTGCCGCACAAGACCCGGGATCTTCAAAAAAAGAGGATAGTTCTAAAGGAGATGACGAAGTAACAGATGTTGATTTTGAAGAAGTTAAGTAAATAACTGTTTTACAATGATATAAAAAAGCCCCGAATTCGGGGCTTTTTTTTTAACTTTACATTTCCATATCACCCATAGCACCCTTGAACATAGAACCATGAAAATAATTCTATCAAAATTGGTAAAATATTTCTCTGAAAACAGAAAAACAGAGCTGCTGGTTTTTATATCACTTGTTATTTTTCTCCCTGTTACCTTATCTCAGGAAAATAAAAGTAGTGACACTTTGTTTAACTATATTGATGATAATGGATTAAAACAAGGACATTGGGAAAAATATTATGACAATGGAAATATGGAGTATGATGGATATTTTAAAAATGACAAACCGGTTGGAGAATTTAAAAGGTTTTTCCCGGGGAACAAGATCAAAGCCATCATGAATTACAAAGAAGATGGGAAAACTGTTAAGGCAACTCTATTCTATCAAAATGCAAAGAAGGCGGCAGAAGGAACATTTATTGATATGAAAAAAGAGGGACAATGGCAATATTTTTCCTACTATGGAGGTTATCTGTCATCCATTGAGAACTACATAAACGGAAAAAAAGACGGAGTATCCTGCAAGTATTATGAAAACGGGAAAATTACCGAAGAAATTCATTGGAAAAACGGAATTAAACAGGGTAAATGGACCCGTTATTATCTAAACGAAAAACCCATTGTAAGTTCAACATACGTTAATAATAAATTAGATGGTAATTACGAAGCTTTTTATAATAACGGGAATTTGAAAGTAAAAGGTATCTACAGTAAAGATAACAGACATGGAAAGTGGATTTATTATAATGAGAAAGGAGAAATAAAATCAACTATTAAATACCATTATGGAGTAGTTCTTGATAATGACGAATTAAAAGAATATGAGTAAAAAATGCATAACCATACCCGCATAATCCTAAAGCCACTTTTAGCCGGACTAATTTTAGTTTTATTTTTTAATCCGGATATTACAGCCCAATATTTTGCTAAATACCGTATTGAATTTGCCGATAAAAATAACAATCCATATTCGATTGAAAAACCGGAAGAATTCCTATCACAAAGAGCTATCCAGAGAAGAATAAGGCAGAATATAGCTTTTTCTGAGTCTGACCTACCAGTTAACCCACACTATACTGACAGCTTAAAATCACTGGGACTCAGGATTATCAATAAATCAAAATGGTTTAATTCAGTACTAATTGAAACAGGAGACACTATTTTACTTGACACCATTTGTAAGATTACTTTTATCGATTCAGTTACACTTGTAAAACCCTCTGTGCAAAAAAAATCACTAAGGAATAAATTCATTTCTGAGTTCTGTGTTGATATGGCAAAACAAACAACACAAAATAATCAGTTAACAATGCTCAATGGTCATATTCTACATGAATATGGATTTAAGGGTGAAGGCATGCAAATTGCTGTAATTGATGCCGGTTTTATTGATGCAGATATTTTACCTGCTTTCGATAGTTTATGGATAAACAATCAGATTTTAGGGCAGCGCGATTTTGTTGACGGTGATAATTGGGTGCTTGATGCACATTCACATGGAATGACAATCCTGTCAATCCTTGGTGGCAACGTGCCCAACGAATTAACCGGCTCGGCACCCGAGGCAGATTACTGGTTATTAAGATCGGAAGACACCGGATCTGAGTACCGGATTGAAGAAGAAAACTGGATTTCTGCTGCAGAGTTTGCAGATAGTGCAGGAGTTGATGTGATAAATACCTCGCTGGGATACTCAACTTTCGATGATACATTGCAAAACTATACATACAAAGAGATGGACGGAAGAACAACACGTATCTCAAAGGGAGCAGTGATGGCTGCTTCAAAAGGCATTCTCGTTGTAGTAAGTGCAGGTAATGAAGGAAATAAGTTGTGGAAATATATTACCAGTCCAGCTGATGCTGACAACATACTTGCAGTTGGTGCAGTTGATACATCCGGTATGCTTGCTTCTTTTAGTTCAGTAGGTCCATCATATGATGGTAGGATAAAACCTGATATTGCTGCCCAGGGTGTTGGAACCGTTGCACAAGGTTTGGGCGGCTTGATAGGATGTAACGGCACATCCTGTTCTGCTCCGGTAATTTCCGGCCTCGCCGCCTGTCTCTGGCAAGCGAATTACCAACTGAGTAATATTGAAATTATTGAAATGATAAAACAGAGTAGCAGTCAATATCAGAACCCGGATACTCTTATAGGTTATGGACTGCCAAATTTTGCTAATGCCTTATCACAAATCGGAGCCGACCTGCCTTACTCAACTTTCCATATTAAAAAAATTTATCCAAATCCATTTCTTGACAGGGTATCTCTGCTATTTATTCAGATTGCACCAGAGGATATATTTATTGAACTTTACGATATCCAGGGAAAAATGATAAAACAAAAAAGATATGTAAACCTGCCGGGTGGAGAATTTGAGCTCACAATCGATAATCTTGGCGACTTGTCGCAAGGAATATACATAATCAAAGTACTTTCAGGCGAATATTGTTATGTTAACAAGTTGGTAAAGTAGCAGATGGAAGAAAAAGCAACTCTTTTTGATTTAAATATTAGAATAAGGAATTCAATAGAACAAAACTTTCCTGATTCATATTGGGTAATAGCTGAAATAAGCGAGTTAAAGATCAATAATTCAGGACACTGCTATCTTGAATTAATAGAGAAAGATCCTGACCAGGATAAAATTATTGCCCGCGCGAGAGCAACTATCTGGTCATATACTTTCAGAATGCTTAAACCATATTTCGAAACAGCATCCGGAATTTCACTTGACAAAGGGATTAAGATACTTGTAAAAGCAAAAGTTACTTTTCATGAGCAATATGGTTTAAGTTTAAATATTCTGGATATTGATCCCGGCTATACTTTGGGAGATATGGAAAGGAAAAGACAGGAAGCCCTGAGGCAACTGGAGAAAGATGGTGTACTTGAAATGAATAAACAAATTCCATTTCCCATTGCTCCTCAAAGAATTGCCCTGATTTCCTCTAAAACTGCGGCAGGCTACAAAGATTTCATGAACCAACTATTGTCAAATTCCTATGGCTTCAAATATTATGTTAAGCTTTTCCCGGCAATTATGCAGGGTGATGAAGCTATACAATCTAATATTAAGGCCTTAGACAAAATATACCTTCACCTGAACTTTTTCGATATAGTGGTAATTATCCGGGGAGGTGGATCAAGATCAGATCTAAGTTGTTTTGACAGCTACAACCTTGCCTACCATATTACACAATTCCCGATACCTGTTCTCACAGGTATCGGGCATGAACAAGATATTTCCATTGCTGATCTTGCAGCTCATACAAAACTTAAAACTCCTACTGCCGTTGCCGGGTTCATTATTAAACAAACAAATTCACTTGATCAGTATCTCGAAGAGGTTCAGACAACGGCAATTTCACTGGTTAATGATTGTCTCCAAAACAAGCAGGAACAGATTGATGATCTGAGTCGTAAACTAGTCCGCATCGGAAACAATGTTCTGGTAATAAATAACAAGAACCTCGCCCGGTTATCTTACAGTTTTGAAAAAAGGACTAACAGGTTTCTACAGGCAAAAAAGGAATTTCTTAAATATTCTCAATCGGCCTTAAGATCATTTTCAGGGAAATTTATCATTGAAAAAAAGCATTACCTGCAGATTGCTTTAAAAACCATCAATTACATGGACCCGAAAAAGGTATTAGAACGGGGATATACACTTACCTATCACAATGGCACAATAATAAAGAATGGTTCCGGCTTATCCATTGGAGATATGATAACTACAAGATTTAATAAAGATGAGGTAAAAAGCAAGGTTGAAAAAGCAAGTAATACAGGAAAGAAAAAATAAAACTATATCAGACAATACTCGTATATAATATAACAACCTCGTAGTTTTAATAAATAAATGACAGCATCATATAAAAACAGAATTGTTACTCTCCTATTCCTTATCATCCTGCAGGCCGGGGTTCTATCAGAACTTTTAAGCGGACAG
>JAGGXD010000073.1 GCA_021163295.1 Bacteroidales bacterium | reverse complement strand
CGTACAGAGAACGTTCTATAACAAAACTGTTACTCCAGATAAACCATGGAAAGATAATACGATTCAGATTGAAGCCGGGCAGGAAAATTCAATTTCGTTGATCGTGATCGATGAAAATGGGAAAGAGTTAATCGGGTATCATCATCGTGAAATTATTAAACAGCGAAACTCAAAGGTTTCTGTTGAGCCCAAGCAGCCTCAGGAAATTGAAAGTGCAAATGAATTGGAATTGATAGGAGAACATTTGGAGTTGTATCGTCATCCTACGCGGTATCCTGAACCCTACTGGGAAGAAGCTATAGATCGCGATCCCAATAGTTACAAATCGTATATTGCCCTGGGGCGCGTTGAACTTAAGAATGGAAAATTCGAAGCTGCTGAAAAGAACTTTAAAACGGCAATTGATATCATGACCAGCTATCACCCTAATTCTGCATCGGGTGAAGCACATTATTTTTGTGGATTAGCATGCTCGTTTTTAGGGAAAAAGGAAGAAGCTTATTCATTGTTCTATAAAGCTATATGGAATTTCGAGTGGCGTTCGGCAGCATATTATCAATTGGCAACGCTTGATTGTTTAAAGTTGAATTACGAAACAGCCTTAGGACACCTTGAGGCATCATTGGATACGAACCGTCAAAACAACAAGGCAATTATTCTTAAAGCTATCATCTTAAAACGTCAAGATAACCAAGAGGATGCAAATAATACCTTGACAGAGCTTTTCAAAACTGATTCGCTCGACCAGTGGGCAACATTCGAATTAGCCAATTTGTCAGGTAATTACGATGATTTTATTCAATCATCAAGAAACGATGCACAAACCATAATCGAAATTGCTTTTGATTATGCAGAAGCTGGTTTTTATCAGGAAGCGATAGATTTAATTGAACTTCATCATAAAAATGAAATTCCGGAATGTGCTGTTCCAAACCCTATGGGGAAAGTAGTAATGACCGAATTTGTTTTAGCCTGGTTGTACGAACTCAGTGGAAATATTTCTACATCTGTGGAAATTTTGAAAAAAACAAAAACAGCTTCGTACGACTATCTTTTCCCATCCCGAACATACGAACAATTGGTGTTGGAATGGGCATTGCAAAACGATAACACCAACAAAATTGCAGCTTTCGGATTGGGTAATTATTATTTCAATTTAAAACGATACGAAGATGCCATTAATGCCTGGGAAAAGGCTGCTGATGCAAATTGTGAATATGGGACTTTGTACCGCAATCTGGGAATTGCATACTGGAATACCTATGTGGATGGCAAACAAGCAAGAAAAGCTTTCCTTAAAGCGATCGAGCTTTCACCAAATGATATGCGCATTCGTTACGAATTCGACCAGTTGAAAAAAAAGCTAAACGATAGCCCGAAGGAAAGACTGGCAAGTTTGCTGGCAATAAAAAATCAAATTACGATACGTGATGATTTTTCTGTAGAACTGGCTGCTCTTTACAATTTTAATGGACAGTACAACGAAGCTTTAAATTTGCTCGAAAACCGTAATTTCCATCCATGGGAAGGTGGTGAAGGTCAAGTATTAAGACAGTTTACCCACGCTTGCCTGAAATTAGGACAACTTGAATTGCAAAATGGAAATGCTAAAACTGCATTGGAATACTTCCGGAAATCGATGAATACGCCAGATAATTTAGGTGAAAAATACCATCTACTTCAAGCTGTTGCACATATTAATTACTGGAAAGGAATGGCATTTAAATCGTTGGAGAAAATAGAAGAAGCCAATTCGCATTTTCTTGAAAGCACAAAAGAGGAAGGCGATTTTAGTGACATGGCAGTTAGTGCATATTCTGAATTATCCTATTACAAAGCACTTTCGTTAAATGAATTGGGTAAAACAGAAGTAGCTCAAAAGCTATTTGCTGAGATCAAAAAATTTGGCGAAGCGAAGTTAAATGAAAAGGCACAAATTGATTATTTCGCTACATCATTGCCATTGTTATTGGTGTTTGAAGATGATATTCAGAAGCGAAATGTGGTGGATGCAACATTTTTGATTGCCTTATCTGATAACGGACAAGGAAACTTTCAAGATGCTGAACGTATGGCAAAAGAAGTGTTAGCGTTAAATTCGATGCATGTTGGAGCTAATGAACTTTCGAATTTTTTGGGAAAGTCTGGTTTGGAAGTATAACAAAAGAAAAATTGTACAGATGTCTAAAATAAAATCCTTTGTTTTATCAATAAGCATTGTATTTGTTATTGGATTAAACGGAAGGGCGCAAATATCATAGCCATCGGATTACTTAAATGCGGTTCAGGGAGTAAAACGATTTGTGACTACAGTGGTAAATTATAAACCCGATGTACTTTTTATCGATTACGCTCTAAATGATCGTAGCAATGGAGTTGAGAAATTCAGACCTCCTGACTTCACGTAAATTAATTTGCCAGCGTTTTGTAGAACAACTTCCATTCAGTACAAAGATAATTAGTTTGAGTTTGGTTTAACAATTCACATAATTTTTTTACTACTTGATTTGCTCTTGGGGTTGAGAGAGAATGTAAAGTTCAGAACTCCTGACTTAGCGTAAAGGTTATGTCGCGATTTTATAATTTAACACCAAATTAGTACCGGGATATTTTGTTTCAGTTTCATTAAGTAGTTGGACAGCATTTTTAATGGCAAGGTTCATTCTTGGATTTGCCTGGGTATAAATTTTTATTGTAAGCTGATTGGTTTGATAATTCGGGATGATATCCGCATGAGAGTTTATAATGGATTTAACTAATGTCCTTTTTTCATTGATACTTTTTTTAAAGCCATCAGATAAAAGGTTTGCACAGGAGGTTTCAGCCCTGTAACATATCATTTTAATAATGTTTTGAAAGCGTTTACTTTCTATATTCAATTTGTTATACCTAATATTGTCAGGCATATCTTCTATTTTCATTTGACTTGGTATCTGGGACCTTTTTTCTAATAAGTCTTTTTCCTGGTTTTCTAACGTTTTTAATTCTTCCCTGGTCTTTATTTGCTTTTTCAGGTATTCATTGGCCTTGTCTAAATCAGCTTTTAGATTATCTTCCTGAAGTTCGTATAAAACAGCCTTTTTTCTACTAATTTTCTCTCTTATTTTACCAAGCTTGTATGTTACATTGTTGTACTCAGGATTGTTTACTGCGAAGTCTTTATCAATCTGTTCTACTGCATATTGAAGCAACCTGTCAAAGTCGTAGTCCTGACGTAAATATTTAAAGAAGTTTTCTTGGGTCCAACGAGAAAACATATAAAAAGCTACCATATGTATTGATAGTTTTTTATTTGTTGTGATTACACTTGTTTGGTGTTCCCCGGATAATCGTCTTACCTCTCGCATTGATACATTATTTAGCTCTACCGGTTTTTCTTCAAGCTTCATTTTAGTCTCATTACCTTCAATATCAACAGTATATTCTGAAAAATCATTTTCATCCCATTTATCTTTAACATTCTTGCGATAAGTGATTACTGCAATGCGATGTTTATCCCATAGTTTCTGAAAAAAAACAGGACTGTATGCTTCCCTGTCGAAGACAATTGTAAAACGGGGCAGGTCGGGATCTTCTTTCATCTCTTGTTCGGTATATTTTGATGGCATTTCATTTAGTAATGTTGGTATGATCTGGTTTTCTAACATTTCCAGCAACTTTTCATTTACCTGTCCAGTGATGTAGAAATAAGGCATTCCATCTTTATTGTTTACCCAAAATTCCTGCATTCCCGGTAAGCAAAGTTTTTGCCGTGAAACATGTTTTTTCCCAAGCTTTGCTTTATATCCCGTGTAAACCTGAACATGGCCATCAATATAATAAAACTCGTTATTTTCCTCCGATGACCATTGATTTGCCAAACCCATATTCCATTGTCCGGAACTTTCCTGGGAGCATATTTCTTTTAGTTTACCACGTAAGCATTTTGCTTCTGGAATGCGATCAAGGCCCATGATCTTGCCAAATTCCCCAGGACTATGGTATTTTAATTGCTCAGGGTTTTTTATCCTTCGCAGGTACATCAGGGCGAGAAACAAAATGATAAATTCAATATAATAATATCCTTTTTCAAGTTCATGGTAATGTTTCCTGAAACTAAATAATCCGGTTTGTTTTAAAAAAGGTAAAAGGAATAATACTCCTGCCTGGGGAACACTTTGACAGGTTTCAAATTGTATGGGTGTTGTTTCAAGTTTATGATTAATGGCTAAAGCTCTTTCTTCTATCCTCGTTGCTCCTATACCTATTAGATGCGATGCAAGAATGTCTTGCCGGTTACGATCGGATGGTAGGTTTAATTCTGTTTTTGGCTTATAGCTTCCACTTTTTTTTTATGTTACCCTTTTTTATGTGGTACCGTAATGCACCTTCGGTTACCCCAAGAAGCCTCGCTACATCAACTACAGAATAAAATTTATTAATTAACTTTTGTGCTTCTTCTAACATCTCAGTTGTTAACTTATGTGCATCTCCCCGCTTTTCCTCCCTTTGAAAAAACCAATCTGTGCCTTTTTCCCGCAATGTCTTCGCGTAACGCTGAATGTTCCGGTTACTAACCCCTAACGCCTTAGCTATCTCACTTGGAGAACACAGCTTTGTTACTACAAGATTGGCAGTTATATACCTGTAACTATTTAAATCATTTCTCTCATGGCAATAAATAGGTGAACCATTATGTAGGTAGTATACAAAATCGTCTTTTTCAAAAAAACCAACACTAGAATTTATTAACTTTGTTGATTGTGGAAATATGGGAAGTTGCATTTGCATAATTGAAATTGTTTTTTTACAAAAATGCGACTTCTTGTTTTACGAAGCAAGTTTTGCAACTAATTGATTTACATTAAACGGGTCAGGAGTTCTGAAATTGACAGATAAAAAATAGATTACTGATAAAATAGCAGATAGATTGGATTGGTGCTCCATTGATAAGCAGGTGCAAATTTGAAGGGAACCGAGG
>JAGGXD010000103.1 GCA_021163295.1 Bacteroidales bacterium | reverse complement strand
TATTTTTATAACTTAGAAAACTAAATCTTAATATAAACTAAACAAAGCTAATTTCTATTAGCAAATTAATTTCCATATTTTTTTAATTTATTGAATAACAACAAAATGAAAACAGGTAAAGTAAAATTTTTTGATGAAACCAAAGGTTTTGGATTTATTATTGATGAAGAATCAGGTACTGACTATTTTGTACATGTTTCCGGTTTAATTGACAAAATCACTGAAGATGATAAAGTAACCTTTGAATTAACTGAAGGTAAAAAAGGATTAAATGCAGTTAACGTTAAGTTAGCCTAAATATTTAATTAAACTATTTTGCATCAAAGCCCGGCTAATTATTGCCGGGCTTTTTTTTATACTGGTTTCTGGTAAATGGTTGCTGGTTACTGATTTGTCATAACCTGAAACTCTTCAGCCGAATTCAATTCGGCTCAACTTCGTCTCTTCTCATTTTCTCATTTTTTCATCTTCTCTTCCCATTTTCTTTGCGCCTCTGCATCTCAGCGTCTCTGCGATTCATTCTTCCCCCTTCGGCAGACTTACAATAAACCTGCTACCCTTACCAACCTCACTTTCAACACGGATATTCCCGTTATTCATTACAATAAATTCCTTACATAGTATTAATCCCAGCCCTGTACCTTTTTCATTGGAAGTACCCGGATTGGAAAAATTTGCATCAATCAGGAAAAGCTTATCAATATCCTTTTCTTTAATCCCCACACCTGTATCAGCTACAGTGACCTCGACAAACTTACCGGTATCCTGAGCACTAATTTTAATACTTCCCTTTTCATAAGTGAATTTAATTGCATTTGAAAGCAGATTTATTAGCACGGTAGTTATCATGTTCAAATCGACAAAAACTTGCAGCTGCTCAGGGATATCGACTGAAATGGCAATATTCTTTTTCTTCGCGTTATCATTTAACAGATCAATTGTGCTGATAACAATATCATAAATCCCTGTTTTGGCCGGTTCGAATTTTATCCTGCCTGTTTGCGTTCCCGACCACTCAAGCAGGTTATTCAATAGATTAAAAGCTTCCCGGCTGGTTTTATAGATACTTTCAGCCATTCCTTTGATTTCCGTTTTGCTAAAAGCATCAGTCTCATTATATAATATTTCAGAGAAGCCAATAATTGAATTGAAAGGGCTACGGAGATCATGACTGATAATCGAGAAAAACTTGTCTTTAGCTGCATTGATTTCCTGTAATTTTTTTTCACTTTCTAGCAGTTTGGCTGTTCTTTCTTCAACTAATTTTTCAAGATGATCGCGATACTTTTGTAGCTCTTTTTCTGTCTTTTTGGTCTCGGTTATATCTCTTACTGTTGCCGTTAATAATTCCCTGCCTTCCCATTCAACTCTGGTCAGCAAAACAGTTGCGGGAAATTCTTCACCATTAATTCTCATATGTGTCCATTCGAAGAAATGCGAACCTTCCCGCATTGCCTTTCCTATCATTTTTCCAGCTTTTTCAGAAGAAAGGAGTCCGTCAGGTTGATATTTCGGGGATAGATCACCAGGTGTTTTAGAATAAAACTCTTTTTCATTCTTTGCCCCGAACATTTCGAGTGTAGCTCTATTTCCTATGGTAAAAAGCCAGTCAGGTGGAGAAAGCAACATTATTGCATCTCTCGAAGATTCAAACAGTATCCTGTATTTTTCTTCCATACTAAAGTGAAAATATTCTGAAAATTACCCTAAGAAGTTTTTTTGAATAAGCGACATTGCTAAGGTAATAATAATATTGATTCTTTGAAAACAGGTAAGTATAATAAGTAGTTGATTAAGGAAGGGACAAATTAAAAATTAGAAATTAGAAATTAAAAAATATAAAGAAGAAGAAGTGGTGAATAAAGAAGAGTAGATAAAGCATAAGTGAGTAGTGTACGTTAATGTACAGTAAAATGCACGCATATATAACAGTTATTTAATTGGAGTAAATACTAAAAATTATACAATAAACTTAATATTAGGCACATAGCGAGTTTTGCATTATATTTGCATTAAATATTTAAGTAGATAAAGTGGCAAACAAATTTTCGGTATGATAAGACATTATTTCATAATAGCCTACAGGAATATTACTCGTCATTTAAATTACTCTCTTTTAAACATTGGCGGGCTAGCTATTGGATTAGCCAGTTATCTTTTTATAGCCATTTATATAAATGACGAAATAAGTTATGACAAATTCCATGATAAGTCAGACCGGATATACAGGGTTAATCGCCTGTATAATTCAAATGACGTAAATGAGGATGCTGCTACCTGTTCATTTCCTTTAGCACCTGCACTTGAATTTGATTATCCTGATATTGTGGAAAGCACCTGCCGGTTTTTTAATTTCCAGCTTTCCAAAATATTTTTCGAATATCGTGAGGATACCAACAATATTGTAAAATTTAATGAAAGAAATTTTTTCCTGGTCGATTCAACTCTGTTTAACATATTCACATTCACTTTTGTAAAGGGTGATCCTGCTACTGCCTTAAGCTGTCCTAATACAATTGTTCTTACATCTTCTACTGCTAAACGGTATTTCGGCGAGGAAAATCCTATTGGAAAAATATTAGTTGCAGAAGAGGGTCTGAATTTTGAAGTTACAGGTGTAATTGAAGATGTTCCTTCACAATCACATTTCAAGTTTGATATGCTGGGGTCAATGTCAACATTTAGGCAACTTGGTGGGGGACAGCTGCCACAAACATGGATATGGAATCCCTGCTGGACTTATGTGCTGTTACATGAAAATGTTTCACCTGATATCCTTGAAGAAAAATTCCCCGATTTCTACATTAACCATTATCCCGACCTGTCTGACCAGGATGTTACTCTTTATCTGCAAAAACTGTTACATATTCATCTGCATTCGCATCATGATTATGAAATGCATCCAAATGGGAACATATTATATATGTATATTTTGTCTGCCATTGCTTTTATTATACTTGTACTTGCATGTATAAATTTCATGAGTCTGACAACAGCAAATTCGGCTTCAAGGGCAAAGGAAATAGGTATAAAGAAGATTTTTGGAGGAAGCAGGGGCGGACTGACAATTCAATTTCTTGGTGAAACAATTATCCTTAGCCTTATTGCACTGGCTACTGCAGGAATATTAATAGAGTCGTTTCTACCTCTGTTTAATCATTTTACAGGAAAAAATATTAGCTCGGGTTTTTTATTGAAACGTGTGGGTATTCTTCATGCAGTATCTCTTGCTGTTTTTGCCGGTATTCTCGCGGGAGGATATCCGGCTATTTTCCTTTCATCATTCAAACCTGTGGCTGTTTTGCAGGGAAATTTAAGTAAAGGTACCAAAAGTGGTATAGCCCGAAAAATTCTCGTAATTGCTCAGTTTTCTATTTCTATTGCCCTGATTATTGGCACTCTGATTATTTTTTCTCAGATAAGGTTTTTAAAAAATGCTGACCTGGGTTTTAAAAAGGATCAAATAATAATTATTCCAACAGTAGGACAAATAGCAACAAACTATGACACATTTAAAGAAAACCTGTTAAAATATCCTGAGGTGGAATATGTTACAGGAATGGAGGATATTATTGGAGTCAATCACAATACACGCGAAGTAATTATCGAAGGTTTGTCAAATAACCAAAAATACTGGTATCCAATGTTTATGGTACGTCATGATTTTATTGAAACATTTAATATAAAAGTGGTTGAAGGCCGTTCTTTCTCAAAAGAAATAACTTCTGATACTGCAAATGCAATTATGATAAATGAGAATATGGTGAAAAACCTTGGCTGGACAAATAAAGAAGCCATTGGTAAAAGTATCCGGTCAGACGGAAAGGAAAAGGTTATTGGGGTTTTTAGTGATTTCCATATTCTTTCTCTTCATAAACCTATAAATAATTTTATACTTGATATGTTACGTAGCCCCGATGCAGCAGCAGGTCTTACCCGTTTCATTGCTATAAGGGTAAACACAAATAATTATAAGAAAATACTGGCATCAATTAAAAATGAATGGAACCGGTTTGCCCCAACACGTCCCTTCGAGTATTCTTTTCTTGATACGGAACTTGATAGTCTGTATAAAAATGAAACTAAATTTGGTAAGTTTTCGCTTGTATTAACAATACTCGCATTGTTTATTGCATGTTTTGGATTAGTTGGGCTGGCCTATTTTCTTGCTGCGCAGAGAACCAAGGAAATTGGTGTGAGAAGGGTTTTTGGAGCAAGAGTACCGGACGTTGTAAAGTTATTATCCAATGAATTTATCCGCCTTATTCTGGTCGCAAACCTGATTGCCTGGCCATTTGCATATTTTGTAACAAATAGTTGGTTGCAAAATTTCTCACAGAAAACAGATGTTAACTGGACTCTTTACCTTTTTGCCGGATTGATTACACTTATAATTAGCTTAATAATAACTGCTTCCATAGCAATTTCAGCATCTTCACGAAACCCTGCTGATATCATAAGGCAGGAGTAAGGAGAAAAAAATGCATAATCCGTGTACTTATTTTGCATTATGAGTATGCACAAATTCAAAATACCACCACCATGTAAAAAGACCAATAATAATGATTCCCAGTATTCCTCCGCTTAATGCCGAGGGAACGGCTCCAATTAAAATATTACTTACAATTCCGAGGATAACAGATACTGCGGCAATTATAGGTATCCATTCAAAATGATAACGGATAAATAGAATGTATAATCCCAATAATACAAACCCAACAAGCAATCCGGATACAATCCAGAAGATATAATTATCAAGTGAAGCAGCCTGTATTAATATACCTGCAAGAACAATTAATCCGCCAAATAACCACTTCGATTGAGTCCACTTTTTTGTAAAAGTATGAAGACCGAAATAAAGTATTAACAAGACGCCGGTAATACCTATAAAACTTTGAATATTGCCAATACCTGTACTAACCAAAGGTAACCTTGAATTTGCAGCATCAAAATTTGCCCAGAAAGGAGAGGTTTTTATTTCAAATTTTGACAAAAGGGCATTCAATCCGAATAGTGCTAAACCAAGTCCGATTGCTTTAAGCCAGTTATACCTGTCTGAAACTTTCGCAGGAACCAGTTTAACTGACATACCCCCGATAATACCAAGTCCTGCAGAAGAAAACAATCCGGCTATCCCCAATGAAACAATAAACATTGTTACAAAATTCGACCATGGTAAACTGGTCTGATAACCAAACATTACGGAATCCCAGGTTAAATAACTATCAAGAATAAATATACCGAGCAATCCGATTGCAAAGTACAGGAATAATTTTACAGAGAATTCCTTCCTTGTCCACCTTACAATACCCCATATCATACCTGCAATAAGTAAGATAATTGAAAACACACTCCCGATTGTTCCAATAATACTCCGTTTGCTTTGCCTGTCTTCATAGTCTCTTTCCCATTCTTCCGGTATATGAACATAAGAGGACAATGAAG
>JAGGXD010000098.1 GCA_021163295.1 Bacteroidales bacterium | reverse complement strand
TTTCAATATTTATGAATAGTACAGGCTAACCATGACTGGGGAAAATCAATAGTTAAGAACTTCTCAACTATTGATTATTCCTACGTCAGCAGAAAAATTCATAGAATTTATGAATTTTTCAGGTTAGGTGCTGCATTGCGGAAAACAGTAACAATCCTTTGGATTTGTTATTTGGTTAATGTAATTTTAAACCAACAAGAATTGAACCTATTGGAATAATAACGACAATGTTGTTAGCTAATCGTTACGTTAGCAATCAGTCATTAAAATCCATTATGTCCTAAGGATAATATTATTAAATATGTATATTCTTGTTTCCTTATAATAGTTTTATTCGTATGCAAAAGTAAAATTCACAAAATAAAATAAACCTATAAGTTGATTTATTGAATTTTGTTCGTATATTTGGCGATGAAGATTGTTTATTATCTGTTCATTACGATCATGAAGATCACGATGAGTTTTCAAATATATTTGACCAATGGACTGACATTGAGTATCTTGAAGACTTCTTTACAACACATAAAATTGACTTAAACCGTCCTTACTGGGATGGAATAACAATAGAACAAGCAATAATTGAAACACGCCATGAAGCTATTAAATTTCGAAATTTTCTTAAAAAATTATCTAAAACCCCAAAAAAGGTCCAAATTTCTAAATTTATCAGTTTCTTCAAACCTCTTGAAAAAAACCAATTTAATTTCTCCTATCTAGACAAAAAAAAAGCTTATGGACTACGAAACAAAACTTGGCTTCGTATATACGCTTTAAAAGTTGGGGATGATATGTATATTATAACAGGAGGTACTATTAAGTTAACAGATAATATGGCAGAGAGACCACACACTTTGAAGGAATTAAAGAAATTAGAAGCCTGCAAACAATTTTTAAAAAATGAGGGGATTATTGACGAAGAAGGCATAGTTGAACTTTTAGAATTATAAAAAATATGACAACCGCAAAGATTAAAGAGAAAACAAGAAAGTATGTATCTGAAGAACCTTCCAATTGGATTGTACAAGCAGATAAATATGAAGTTGATAAAGACTGGTTAGATAAATCGGCTTTGATTGCAATAAAAATATTAAGAACAATTCGAAGTCAGTCATTAACACAGAAGGAATTGGCGGAAAGTATTGGAGTTACTCCCCAATACATAAATAAGGTAGTTAAAGGCCGTGAAAATCTTACATTGGAAACTGTATGTAAAATTGAAAGATCACTTGGTATTTCATTGATTTCTGTACCAGCATATGAAACAAGCCAGGTTATAATCGATAGTTTCTTGCCTCCTCAATCCGTAATTTCAAGAAATAAGAGCAACACTATTGGTTCTGGAAAATCAGAATATAAAGCTGAAAGTAATTATCAACCTCAGGAAGAACAAATTGCAGCATAAAAATGGAAAAAAAGTCAAAAAGTATTGGGTTTTCCCTTACGAAGGTCTCAACCGAACAGTTTGCAATTATTGAGGATGGATTTAAAGAAAAGGGCGAAATTAGAATCAATACATCTTTAAGATACGGCGCAGATGACCAGCAAAAACTCATTGCTGTTTTTACTTCATTTATTTATGAATCGGACCAGAAACCATTTATTATAATTGAAGCCAGTTGCCATTTTAAAATTACCGACTCTGCCTGGAAAGATTTTTATAAAATAGAAATCAATTCTATCCAAGTTCCAAGAGGATTTTTAAGTCATTTAGCGATGCTAACAGTTGGAACAACTCGAGGCATACTACACTCAAAAACGGAAGGGACTTGTTTCAATAAATATGTTTTAACGACAATTAATGTTTCTGAGTTGATAAAAGAGGATGCAATTTTCAGTTTTAACGCACCTAAGAAATAGCTGAATAAAAAACATCTCTTAAATCTCTGATTTCTAAGTGATAAAATAACTGGGATTAACAAATCATAATCCAATTCCCCTAAATGGTATTTTGGGGACTGTATTTCTATAGAGTATTATTAACCACCCTATTGATATATATGATATAAGGGAGTACATTAGCAAGTTGCATTTGTGTCCTTACTATATAGAGAATTCTGCAAATGCAACACATGGGTTTAAATAGTTTATGGAAAACTTAACCCCAAATATCCAAATGGGGTTTTGGTGTAATTAAAACAAGTGGACATAAATAAAATATATCTAAGTTTACATATCTACAAGAGTTGAACGAAGAATAAAACGCTTATACATTGGCGTTCATTGTTGATAATCTTCTGCATAATATAAAGATTCGATTAAATTGAAATAAAAAGTATCTTTATTCAGAATGAAAAAAATGAATATGAATAAAAACAAAAAAAATATCAAAGTTAAAGAAACCATTATTCACATAACCCAGCATAACAAAGAAGATTACATTAGTCTTACAGATATGCTGAAACATAAAGAAAGTGGTGGTTTGATTTTTAAATGGTTGAGTAACAAAAATACTATTGAATTTCTTGGGGTTTGGGAAAAAATTTACAACCCTAATTTTAATTACACCGAATTCGGTGTAATTATGCAAGAAGCTGGTGTAAACAGATTTACTATGTCTGGTAAACAATGGATTGAAAGAACTAATGCTATTGGTATTGTAGCTAAAGCCGGCAGATACGGAGGAACTTATGCTCACAAAGACATTGCTTTTGAATTAGGAACATGGATAAGCCCGGAATTAAAAATTATTGGTAATTAGAGAATTTCAGCGTCTAAAAGAAATTGAAAGTAATCAATATAACCTCGAATGGAATGTTAAACGAATTTTAAGTAAAGCCAATTATCATATACATACTGACGCTATTAAAAACTACATATTACCCCAAAAAGATTACGATAAGGACAAAGAATGGTTAATATATGCAGAAGAAGCAGATTTATTAAACGTAGTATTATTTAAATGCACATCAAAAGACTGGCGAGAAGCTAATCCTGAACTTGCTAAAAAAGGGATGAATATTAGAGATATAGCAAGTATAAACGAATTAGCAGTATTATCTAATCTTGAAACATTGAACGCTGAAATGATTTCCAATGCCATTGATAAAACGACAAGATATAACAGACGAAAAGAAATTTCCGAATATCAATTATTGATAATGAATGAAAAAGACTTTATGAAAGCATTAAAAAAGCTGAATGACAAGGTCTACATTGAAAATAAAAGGAAATTGAATGATTAACAACGAAACACCAATCAAGGCAACCTATTCCGGAATAACCGAAACCGGTGTTCAATGATTGTTACAAAACACAACCCTCACGTGATTGCATATACTCGCCCGCGGTATCCGGTTTGTACCGGTAACCCTTTCGGCGGTTTACACCCTGAAAGTGGTTTATTTATTGATCGCAAATGATTATGGACGATAAATTTCAAAATAAATAGGGAATATTATTTTGGTAATATTGTGGATGGGATTATGCAATAACGGTGGTGTTGGCGGTGATTGGGGGATTACGAGCCACCTTAGAACAAGTTCTGGGGGCTGGTTTCATATAAAAAAAACCTCCCTCCGGGAGGCTATTTTATTTTGTGATCCCGGCGGGATTCAAACCCGCGACCTCCAGATCCGGAATCTGACATTCTATTCAGCTGAACTACGGGACCGGTCACATTTCTATGCAATTGTAATCAATAAACCGGAATCTGATGATCCCGAATAAAAATCTGCAATTGCAAAACGCAAATTTATAAAATTTTT
>JAGGXD010000265.1 GCA_021163295.1 Bacteroidales bacterium | reverse complement strand
GGCTTCGTTGAGGCACATACAGGTGAAATTATCAAAACAGAACCTGTTATTACTGATTATTCTGCAACCGGTACTTTTAATACCAGGTATAGTGGGTCTCAAACAGCAACAACTCAATATTATAATAGCACATATAACTTATGTGATTCTAGCAGAGCTGCTATTATCCGAACCAGAAATAATGAAAATCACGAAATGACATGGTATGCAAATGCAACTGAGTTTACAGATAATAATAATATTTGGACAACATACGAACATAGTAGTAATTATGATGACATGGCATTAGATATACATTGGGCTTTACAGGAAATATATGATTTTTTCGATGATGAATTTTCATGGGATAGTTACAATGATGCCGGACATGCAATTAATGCCTATGCACATGCTATTATGGATGGGGATAAAGATAACGCAGCATGGCATAATATATATCATAGGCTTTTCTTTGGTGATGGTGAAAGTACATTTAAACCTTTGGCATCTTTGGATGTTGTTGCTCATGAATATGGACATGGTATCGAACACTTAAATCCCAATTTAGGTAACACAACCGTAGAAAGAGCATTAAAAGAAGGCTTAAGTGATATTTGGGGTGCAGTCTTAGAATACAATATTGCCCCTGCAAAAGTTCATTGGAAAATAGGTGAAGAAATAATGGATAATGGAAAAGATTGCCTTCGAAATATTCAAAATCCAAAAGCAAGTAATGCACATACTCCAATGGCAGATACATATGGTAGCACAACTTACAATAATGGTAATTATTACGTGAAAAGCGGTGTCTTTTCACATTGGTTTTATCTATTATCAGAGGGTGGATCAGGAACAAACGATTTGTCGAATGATTACTTGGTATATGGAATTGACATTGATTGTGCAACCGAAATCATTTTTGAGGCCGAAATAGACCACTTTGACGGAGTGGATTCTTATACTGAGGCGAGGACTGCGACAATAGATGCTGCAGAGGAATTAAATGGTGTAGGTTCTCTTGAAGTAATGCAGGTACAAAATGCTTGGTATGCGGTTGGAGTTGGTACAGAACCTGACCAAATATCCATATCAGGTGAATCAATCGTTTGTTCTTCTCCAAATGAAACCTTTACACTTCATGAACGACCCTCTGGTTCTACAGTAAGTTGGACTCCTAGTTCCAATTTATCCTATGTGAGTGGGCAGGGTAGTAATAATTATATAGTTAAAGCTGCTCCCTTGGCAGCTGGTCCTGGTTGGGTAGAAGCAACAATTTCTGATTGTGGTGATGTAACAGTTCGAGAAAATATAGATTGGGTTGGTGTACCCGATCCAGATATTGATGGTAATGAGTATCCAGAATGTTATGTTTCAGAATGGTATTTTTTAGATCCTGAAGATATGTGGGGAGAAGGATATTATTGGCATACTGATTATAAATTACGAATAATTGGATCTCGATATGGTCATAAAGCTCTAGTTGAACCATTAGAGGAAGGGCCTGGCCAAATCTTTTGTGATGTCATGAATACCTGTGGTACAGGATACGG
Organism: Bacteroidales bacterium; assembly: GCA_021163295.1. Taxonomy (GTDB): domain Bacteria; phylum Bacteroidota; class Bacteroidia; order Bacteroidales; family VadinHA17; genus JADFUQ01. Next base: position 6,936 of record JAGGXD010000265.1, on the reverse strand, counting down.
TCGTTTAGTTGTATGGATCGAATGTGGATTTTTTATGATATCTCCTAATCCTGCAGATGACTATGTTGAGATCAGTATAGACGAAAGTAAAATAGTGGAGAATAATATAGATGAGTACGAAGTGAAAATCTATAACGGTATGAATATAATGGTATCTCAAATAAGGACAAGAAAACCTACACTACGAATTAATACCAGGCAATTTATTAATGGCATATATACTGTTCATTTTATTACCGGTGATAAATTGCAGGTTGAGCAGTTGGTTATTAGCCATTAACACAGAAAGAAAAAAGCATTCTTCAACAATTATTACATTTTTCTAAACCCCAAATATGCCTCTCGTACAATTTTGTGCGGGTGGCTTTTTTTTTCAGTCATTTACCTGCCGGCAATTAATAGAAATGGTTTTGTTTTCCCAATATTCAAAAATAATACTTACTTTGCATAAGGAGCAGTATTTATTAAATTAGTGTTTGTCCATAAAGTCAGGCATTCTCGTAAATAAAGCACCAAATAGCAAAAAGCAAAAAACAAATAAAATCCAAATATCAATTAATAAATGACCGAAACCGTTTTGATCATTGAATTTTTGAATATTGTAATTTATTTGAAATTTGGTGCTTGTCATTTGTGATTTTTAATATTTATAGACTTTCGGACTTTATAGACAGACTCTAATTAGTACTGTGTTTCATTAATTGGTCATTTGATAATGCAGCACTCATTTCCTTTTTATAAGCAGCTTGATGCTATGGACTGCGGTCCGGCATGTTTGCGTATGATCGCCAAATTTTACGGGAAGAACTTTACCCTTCAAACTCTCAGGGAACGAAGTTTTATTACAAAGAGAGGAGTGTCACTCCTTGGTATAAGTGATGCTGCCGAATCGATTGGAATGCGCAGCATGGGGGTTAAAATAAGCTTTGAGCGGTTAAAAAAGGCACCATTACCCTGTATTGTACATTGGAAGCAAGAACATTTTATTGTTGTTTATAAAATTAAGAAAAACAAAGTTTTTGTTGCAAATCCTGCTTTTGGAAAAGTAACCTATTCAGTTGAAGAATTTTTGAAAGGCTGGGTAAGTACAGAAAAAGATGGTGTAGGTCAGGGATTGTGTTTGCTGCTTGAAGCAACACCCGATTTTTTTAAGCAACCTGACGAGAAACTCAATAAGGGAAGTTTTAAATTCCTCTTTTCTTATCTGAGAGGTTACAGGAAATTTATTGTTCAGCTTTTAGTGGGTTTGCTACTTGGAAGTATTGTTCAGCTTATATTTCCCTTTCTCACACAGCAGGTAGTGGACTTTGGTATAAATAATCAGAATATCGGATTTATATACCTTGTGCTTATTGCACAACTTGTTTTGTTTATTAGCCGTATGTCAGTTGATTTTATCAGGGGATGGATACTATTGCATTTGGGAACAAGAGTAAACATTTCGCTGATATCAGATTTTTTAGTTAAACTAATGAAACTTCCAATTGCCTTTTTTGATTCAAAGATCATTGGTGATCTGTTACAGCGGATTGGTGATCACAGAAGGATTGAATTATTTCTTACATCATCAACATTAAATATTCTGTTTTCCTTTTTCAGCCTTTTAATATTTGGGATCGTTCTTGCCATTTATAGCATAAAGATTTTATGGATATTTCTTCTTGGCAGTGCTATTTATATCTTGTGGGTTTACCTGTTTATGAGAAAAAGACGTGAACTTGATTTCAGACGTTTCAGAGAATTATCTGAAAATCAAAGCAGCCTTATACAGTTGATCACCGGGATGCAGGAAATAAAACTTAACAATATTGAAAAGCAAAAAAGGTGGGAATGGGAAGATATTCAGGCAAAATTGTTTCGTGTAAATGTACGGTCGCTTGCACTGAACCAATATCAGCAGGCAGGGGCTACCTTTATTAACGAAACAAAGAACATAATAATAACAATTCTAACTGCCACCGCGGTAATCTCGGGAGACATGACCCTGGGTATGATGCTTGCAGTTCAGTATATACTTGGACAACTAAACTCTCCTCTTGACCAGATGATTGGGTTTTTCCACCGTGCTCAGGATGCGAAAATAAGCCTGGAGAGGTTGGGAGAAGTGCATCTTAGTAAAGATGAGGAAACAGTTGAGGAGGGGAAAATAACCGTATTGCCTGAGGATAAAAATATTAAAGTACAAAAAATGTCGTTCCAATATGAAGGTCCGCATTCACCCTTTGTATTGAAAGATGTGGAATTGTCTATTCAGGAATCAAAAGTGACAGCAATTGTAGGAGTTAGTGGCAGTGGCAAAACTACTCTGATTAAGTTGTTACTTGGATTTTATAAAGCGGTGGAAGGTGAAATATTGGTTGGTAATATGCGCTTAAATAATATTAGTACAAAAGTCTGGAGAAATCATTGTGGAGTGGTAATGCAGGATGGTTTTATTTTTTCTGATACTATTGCAAATAATATAGCCATGGGGGTGGATGTTATTGATAAAGAAAAATTGGTTGAAGCTGCAAGGGTAGCCAATATTCTCAGTCTGGTTGAATCTTTACCCCTTGGATTTAATACTAAGATCGGTACAAACGGGTATGTATTAAGCCAGGGACAAAAACAAAGAATGCTTATTGCCAGATCGGTATATAAAGACCCGGAATACCTGTTCTTTGACGAAGCAACAAACGCCCTTGATGCTAATAATGAGAAAGTTATTATGGATAATCTCGAACAATTCTATAAAGGGAAAACAGTAGTGGTGGTTGCCCACAGGCTCAGTACTGTAAAAAATGCATCCAGGATAGTTGTTCTTGATAAAGGTAAAATTGTTGAACAGGGGACACATGAAGAACTAACTCGTGCAAAAGGTGCATATTTTAAACTGGTTAAAAATCAGCTTGAGCTTGGGAATTAGTTTAATATTTGTCAGTTAATTAGTAAAATGACCGGAAATAAAGAAAATAAAACCCAATCTGTTGAGTTAAGATCAAATAATGTTCAGGAGATACTTGGTTATGTACCTGTATGGATTGTTCGTTGGGGGATAACTCTTATTACGGTTATTGTACTGGGGATTATTACAGGAAGCTGGTTTTATCAATATCCTGATATAGTAAGGGCTCCTGTTATGGTTACAACAGAAAATCCTCCTTCTCCCGTTATGGCGAAAGCAAACGGAAGAATTATTGCATTATTTGTAAGTGATACACAGATTGTTAAACAGGGACAGACATTGGCTGTTATTGAAAATCCTGCAGATTTCGAACAGGTCTTTCAGCTTAAAGAAAAACTGGATATTAATCGTATTACGATTCTTGATTTTTCTGAGCCGGGGATTATTGAATTCCAATCGAACCCGGACCTTGGAATAATCCAGACTTCATATGCAAAATTTCTGAATTTTTATTCCGATTACCATCATTTTATCGGGTTGAAGTATTATCAGAGAAAAATTGAATCACAAAATGAAGAACTGGAAAAATACCGGGTTTATTATAACAGGTTATACAGGCAACGAAATTTTCTGGAACGGGAGTTGCAATTGGCATCCCGGCAATTTTCCAGAGATTCATTGCTTTTTGCCAGGGAGGTAATCCCCGATGCGGAATTCGATCTGGCAGAAGCAAGGTTATTACAGAAAAAACATGAATTTGAACAGGCAAGGATTAATCTTTCTACAACAACCATTGATATATCAAAGCTGGAACAGGAAATTCTTGATATCAGGCAACAATATACCGATAAAAAGAAGGAGCTGGAATTAAAGTTAATTGAATCTTTTGAGAACCTTACAGCTTCAATATCAACATGGGACCACCGGTTTGTCCTCAGGTCCTCTTCAACGGGCAAAGTGAGTTTTACTAAATATTGGTCTAAAGATCAAAATGTTACAGAAGGGGAGAGGGTGTTGACAATTATTCCTGAAGATGCAGGAGAGATTATTGGAAAAATAACACTGGAAATGAAACGATCAGGGAAAGTGAAACAGGGACAGAAGGTTAATATTAAATTTGATAATTATCCTTACATGGAGTATGGAATGGTGGAAGGAGTTGTGAATAGTATATCTCTTGTACCTGCCGAAAACAGGTATACTGTTGAAGTTAGTTTGGTGGATGGATTAAAAACATTCTATGGAATTGAACTTGAATTCACACAGGAGATGCAGGGAACAGCAGAGATCATCACCGAGAAACGAAGATTACTTATGCGCCTGGTGGATCCGATAAAGTTTATTTTTGAAAAAAATGCCAGTTACAGACAGGATAGAAGATGAGAAGAGGAGAAAAGGAGAAGAGGGAACGAAGGAACGATAGAACGAAGGAACGAAAAGACCGTAACCTGTCAATTGTCAACTCGTAACCTTTAACCCGTAACTCTTTATACTGCCTAACTGTTAAAACGGTAAATCGTTAAGCTCCTCAGGAGGAGGAGGAAGGTCATCCTCAGTAGGAGGTGGTGGTGCTGTTTCACCTCCGTTTTCTTCGGTTTTTTCAATTCTCCATGCATCCAGGTTAGTAAAGTAATTCACGTTTCCATCTTTCTCCCACCGGTTTCCTTTAATATTAAAACTGATTTTTATCTTATCATTGATTTCAAATGGTTCAATAAGGTCGCAACGGTCCTGTGTTAGTTGAAACTTCACATAATCAACAAATCCCTGGTTCTGATTTGTTTCTTTCTTTTCAATTACAAATTCACGTTTACGGAATTTACTGCTTACCTGCTGCAATTTCCCTTTATGAATCAGAATCCCTGTTAACTCAAATGCCATTACTTCCTCTACTCCCTTCTTATTCAACTATATCCAGAAGTTCAACTTCAAATATCAGAGCCATGAATGGTTCAATCATACCTCCGGGTCGTGGGCTGTCGGCATATGCGAGTTCCTGTGGGATAAACAATTTCCATTTTGATCCGACATGCATTAATTGCAGTGCTTCTACCCATCCGGGGATTACCCTGTTTACGGGGAATTCAGCAGGGTCTCCACCGTATGATGATTCAAATTCAGTGCCATCAATCAATGTTCCTTTATAATGAACACGGACAATATCTTCGGCTTTAGGTATTACCCCTGATCCCTCTTTCAGGATTTCGTACTGGAGTCCGCTTGGCAGAGTTACAATGCCTTCTTTTTCTTTATTTTCCCTGAGAAATTCTTCTCCGGCTATTTTGTTTTTGGTGAATTGATTATTCATTTTTTCAAATCGGATTTTATTATTATGAAATCGTACTTTTTCACGGGCAGTTAAACGGTCAATGATCAATTTCTCATCGTTGAAAGCAGAGTTGAAACCTTTATAGAATATATCCATATCGAGTGTATCCCAACCCTTGGTTTGAAGATCTTTTCCTACATAAACACCCAGACTGTAACTAATAGTATCTCCGTAATTTTCCAATTTTACGGATGAATTTGTTTTGTTACATGAGGAGAAAGTTAATACTCCAAAGGCTATGATTAATAGAAATTTTATTTGTTTCATAAGGTTTATGTTATTTAGAAAATTAGGAATTAAAAATTAGAAATAAATAATTAAAAATCAAGTTACGAAAATACAAGAAATAAAAGAAAAGTTGCTAATCAGGGAAAGATTTTTATTTTTTTTCATATATTCCTGTTATCTTGAAAAGATATGCACGACCGTGCCTATCTACTTCTTCATTGCTCTAATCATATGTCTCTTGCCTGGGGGGCCTTTTATCAAATCAACCTCATACCCGATATTCTTAAGCATTCGTTTAACAGATCCCTTAGCTGAGTAAGTAGTCAATATCCCTCCTCTGTTTAATGCTTCGAAAATCCTGAAAAAGATATCATGTGACCACATTTCTGGTTGTTTGTCCGGACCAAAAGCATCAAAATATACCAGGTCGAGGCCAGGAGTAGGATTATAAGTTTTAAGGTCAGCTTTTATTTTTTGGAATGTGAACCATGGACTAAGCATATTTGTAATTCCCCATTTGCTTTGATGCAATTCCTTAAATATTTCCCTGGTATTTTCAGGAAGCAGGTCAGGGTAATTCAGTTTACTTACAAGTTCCCAATCCAAAGGATACCGGTCAACACCAAAATAAAAAACTTTTTTCTTTTGTTTTTCCGCTTCAATAAATGTTAGTATCGCGTTAAGACCGGTTCCAAATCCTGCTTCAAGAAGGTAAACAGCATCCTTTGTACATTTATGAAATCCTTCTTTAATGAAAACATGCCTGGATTCCTGCAAAGCCCCGTACGTTGAATGATAATGTTCATTTAACCCGGGAACAAATAAAGTATGTGATCCGTCTTTAGTTATTTTTATCTCTTTTTCCCCTAAAGTATTTTCGGGGTTATTTTTAATTGGATTCATTGAGCAGTTCCTGTTCGAAAAACATTACAAAAATACAGCTTTAAATTAATAACCAAAGAGATGTGGTAACCAAAGGCTAAGAGACGGAATATAAGTAACAAGCAGGAGAACAATAATCATAGCAACGAACAGGGGAATAAGAGGTTTTATAACTTTCTCAATTCCAACTTGTGCAACACTGCAACCTATAAAGAGAACAGAACCTACAGGTGGTGTACATAACCCGACACTTAGATTCATTATCATAATAATACCAAAATGGATAGGATCTATTCCGAGTTGTGAAGTTACAATTGGAAGGAAAATTGGTGTAAAAATTAAAACTGCCGGTGTCATATCCATAAAAACTCCTACAAACAATAGTATCAGATTGATAACAAAAAGGATTATGTATGGATTGTCGCTTATGGAAATTAATCCCGAGCTCACCTCCTGCGGGATATTCTCAAATGACATTACCCATGAAAGTCCCATTGATGTGCCAACAAGAAGCATCACCATAGCAGTTATGCTAACTGTTTTTATCAGGATACCCGGCGGATCTTTCCATTTTACTTCCTTATAGATCATTGACAGGATAAGAGTATAAAGC
>JAGGXD010000162.1 GCA_021163295.1 Bacteroidales bacterium | reverse complement strand
ATTATAATGGTTTAGCCTGACGTATTCATAAATATTATCATTTTTCAATATTTATGAATAGTACAGGCTAACCATGACTGGGGAAAATCAATAGTTAAGAATTTCTCAACTATTGATTATTCCTACGTCAGCAGAAAAATTCATAGAATTTATGAATTTTTCAGGTTAGGAAACATAAAAGGTTTTTTAAATTCATGAATTTTTCAGGTTAGAATAAATGAAAAAAAAAGTATCTATTGGCATAGACATAGGGGGGACAAACACTGTTTATGGTATCTTAGACAGAGAGGGAAAATTTCTGGCACAGGGACAAATTTCCACAAAAGACCATCAGGAAATTGAAGTTTACCTCGCTGCCCTGAATGAAAAAATCCGGTTGAGTTTACGAAAACTCAATAACAGGATTGTTGTTGAGGGAATTGGCATTGGAGCTCCAATGGGCAATATAAATAAAGGCACAATAGAATATTCAGCCGATCTGCCATGGAAAGGAGTAATCCCGCTTGCTGATCTTTTTAAAAACTTCACTGATCTGCCGGTGACAGTTACAAATGATGCAAATGCTGCAGCTATTGGTGAAATGATATATGGTGGAGCTAAAGGGATGAAAAATTTTGTGGTAATTACGTTAGGAACCGGTTTAGGAAGCGGATTTGTTGTAAATGGCGAATTAGTTTACGGACATGATGGTTTTGCCGGTGAGTTGGGACATACAACAATAAGACCAGGGGAAAGTAACCGACAATGTGGATGTGGAAGAAAAGGATGCCTGGAAACATATGTTTCTGCTTCAGGTATTAAAAGGACCCTGTTTAAACTAATGGGGGATATGATAGATGACAGCCCTCTCAAGGGGATCAGCTTTAATGATTTAACAGCATCAATGATCAGCGATGCAGCCAAAGAAGGAGATAAAATTGCAACAAGAGCATTTGAACATACAGGCAAAATGCTTGGATTTAAACTTGCCGATGTGGTTGCTCACACTAATCCTGAAGCCATTTTCCTTTTTGGAGGACTTGCGCTGGCAAAAGATCTGATATTTGAACCAACCCGCAGGTATATGGAAGAAAACCTGCTATCGATTTATAAAGGGAAAGTAAAATTGCTTCCTTCTAAACTAAATTCTCAAAATGCTGCTGTTCTTGGTGCCAGTGCACTTGTTTGGAATTATGTTGAAAATGGCGATGCAAAGGAATCGTCAACTTAAATAGATTTTCATTATTGAATCATCTGTAAAATGAATCAATTTGGACAAATTCTATCCCGGATCCTTGTTATTACCGGGTTTTCTACGATTTTTATGCTTTCTACGGTTTTTTTACGCCCTTTCAGAGTAAATGTAAAGCGTAAGAATTCGACATATATGCTAAAATTCAGTTATCTGGCTTACCTGTTAGTTGCATTGTCATTTTTTTATTACCTGATGTTTTTGAAGATTGAAATTACAGAGAAAATCAATGAGTTTAATTATGTATTTATGATTTTATCTCTTTTTGCACCCAATATAGGGATACTATTGCGACGAAAATTTAAAAACAACAGAGTTATATATAATTATTTCTTTTCAGGAATTAATCTTATGATAATGGTGTTTTTATTGTCTCTGTTTTACAAAATTCATTTAGTGATATAAAAACGGGGAAAAAATTAGTAATTAAGTGACATTTGTAAAAATGATATTAACAATAAATAGTTAATACCTGAAATTATCTTTATTGCGATTAATATAAAAAGAAATAATAATTGCAGGCCTTCGCTTTTTAGAATTGAAACTTTTGTTACTTATTATAAGACGCCGGTTGTATTTAACATAATATTATGGAATAAAAATGCGAAAAAGTGAAACAGAAAGATTTGCTGTTATCGTTGCCGGAGGATCAGGCAAACGGATGAAATCAGAATTGCCAAAGCAATTTATGAAACTGGAAAACCAACCGGTAATGTTACATACACTTCGTGTTTTTCATGAATTTAACAGGAAATTGAAAATTATTGTAGTTCTTCATAGCGATTATTTTTATATGTGGAACTCTATTTGTGAGGAATACTCATGTTCCGTTCCCCACAAAGTTATTAAGGGGGGAGAGACAAGATTTGATTCTGTTAAAAATGGGCTTGAGGCTATAAAAAGTGATAATGGATTTGTTGCAATACATGATGCAGTAAGACCATTGGTGAGTATTAATACTATTTCAAGATGTTTTAACAGTGCTATGAAATACGGAAATGCTCTACCGGCTATTTCCCCGGGAGAATCAATAAGAATAACCGTTGCCGGAGGGAACAAGCCTCTTGACAGGAAAAACATTTACCTGATCCAAACCCCACAGGTGTTTTCCGTTGCACGGATAAAGGAAGCTTATAAGCAGAAGTACAAACCGGATTTTACAGATGATGCTACCGTATTTGAAACCCTTGGTGAGAAAATAAACATTGTTAAGGGAGATGTATTCAATATAAAAATAACCACCTCCTTAGATTTGGAATTTGCAGAAACTGTAATGAAGAATACGAATTTCACGAATTAAGACGAATTACGCTAAGGAGATTCGTTAGCATTAAAATCAAAATCTTTACACATGCAATATTCAGATGGGAAAGGGGCAATTTTCGGGATCGTATTCGCAAAACTCAACACCAATAACTCCTTCACTAACCCAGTTTATGGGTTTGTCAAAAACATTCATCCTCCTCAGATAATTCCAGATATGGTTTTACCGACAGGCAGCTCTGTTTTTTTAATGATAGTTTAATTTGTAATCTCATAAATAAGCTTATTTCAGGTTAGATTTAACCATTCGGCAAACCGGGCAAAAATTATTCCCCTTCTTTTTTCTTCTCAACCGTTACCACTCTTTCTTTCCCGGTGGATTCCAGAGCTTTTAATGCCATTTGTTTTACGTTTTCTTCCGATGCATCTGTTTTTATTGTCAGTTGATGGAGTAAGCCCTCCATATCCTTGATTTTAGCTTCTAAGGTCTTT
>JAGGXD010000050.1 GCA_021163295.1 Bacteroidales bacterium | reverse complement strand
TTGCTCCGTTTAGTATACTGAAAGCAGCATCCTTAACAAGGTTAATATCTGTACCAATAAGATGATTTGTTCCAATATCAACGGTAACTGGTCGCTCCGTATTGTTCCTGACTGTTATACATTGAATACCCATGAATGTTGTTTCTTCCTGAATCCCTCCACTATCTGTTATAACCAATTCGGCATTTTTGGCAAGTGCCAGAAAATCAACATATCCTAATGGATCGGTTAATAAAACATTTTTGGAGAATTGTTTTAACAAACCAAATTTTTCAAGGTTACCTTTTGTGCGGGGATGAATGGGGAATACAATTTTTTTCTCTTTGGAAATAGTGTTCAGTAAATTAATAATGTCTTTTAAACTTTTCTGGTTGTCAACATTATTTGGTCTGTGAAATGTTACGAGAATGTAATTTCTTAATGAAAGTCCTAAGTCTTTTGTAATTAAGGAGGCATTAATTCCTGGTAAATAGTGCACCAGACTGTCAATCATAATATTTCCCACAAAAAAGACCTTGTTACTGTTTATCCCCTCCCTGGCAAGGTTTTCAAGCCCACTCTTTTCACTCACAAACAGATAATCAGCCAGCACATCAGTCATTATTCTGTTGATCTCTTCAGGCATGGAGCGGTCAAAACTTCTCAAACCTGATTCAACATGAGCAATTTTTATTCCCATTTTTGCAGCTGTTAAAGCGCCTGCCAAAGTTGAATTAACATCACCGGGAACTATTACTAAATCAGGGTTTTCCTGTAATAGAATTTTTTCAAATTCGATCATAATCCTGGCAGTTTGCTCAGTATGTGTGCCTCCTCCTATTCCCAGGTAAAAATCTGGTTTTGGAAGATCAAGCTCGTCAAAAAATATTTTTGACATATTCTTATCAAAATGCTGTCCTGTGTGGCATATCTTATGGGTTACTTCTTTTGAAAAAGTTTTGAAAACTTTATGAAGAGGTGCTATTTTAATGAAATTTGGACGTGCTCCGACTAACGATATAATTTTTTTCATTTTTTATTTAACTGATGCGTTAAGTAATTTAACAAGATTTTCTGTCAGATTTTTCCTTGAATATTTTGAGACATCACATGCATTGATTTCCAACTGGCCCTTTTTATAATCATGATATAAAGCAAGTATTTTGTTTTTTAATCCATTATAGTTATCGAATCCGAATACTTTACCTGCGTTGGTTTCATTTACTATTTGTGCTGTATCTCCATCGGTAGGACCAATAACCAGAATAAACCTTTTTGCTGCTAGATATTCAAATATTTTTCCCGGAATAATACCTGAAACATTTGGCGTGTTATTTAGTGGCAATAATAAAATTTGCGATCTTTTAATGTACTTTATAACCTCAGGATGATTTATATAGCTTATGTGTTTTACCTTCTCTTTAAGATTAAATTCCTTAATTTTTCCCCCTACGGAAATATCCACGTCTCCAATTAATCTGACAACAAGATCTTTCTTGAATGCTTCATTATTAATACAAATATTAGCAAGAACTTTCCAGAAACCAATAGGATTTCTGTCTTTATTCATTGAACCAATATGGGTAATAACAAATTTTGTATCAGGTTTAATTTTTAGTCCTTTGAAGTCATCCGGATCATAACCATTGGTGATTACCTCAATATTTTCGGCACCTAAATCACGAAATTCGTTTGCCCAGTTCCAGCTAACAGTTGTAACAAGATTTGCTTGTTTTAATACCTTTTGCTCAAATTTATGGTGTTGTTTATCAGCCCACCGGGTCAACTTCAGATCTTTATAAAAATCAATATTTGTCCATGGATCTCTAAAATCTGCCAGCCATGGGATATTTAATTTCTTTTTTAGTTTTTGTGCAATAAGGTGCATGGAATGTGGGGGCCCTGTGGAAATAATAATATCAACAGGGTTATTTTTCAACCAGGTTGCCAGGTATTTCACAGAGGGGCGGATCCAGAATTTCCTGGCATCGGGGATAAAAAGATTCCCCCTGATCCAGACAGAAATTTTTTCTTTTCGTTTTGGTTTTCTTTTTTCAGTAAGAAATCCGGTTTGTATTTTGTCTTCTCCTTTTTGTCCTAGAAATTTCTTATAAAATGAATAGGGTTCCCATATCTTTTTTTTCAGCACAGTAATGCCTTCAGGGATATCCTTTAGCAGCGAGCTGTCTTCAACAGGAATCTCAGGATTTTCAGGAGTATAAATAACTGGTTCCCAGTTAAATTCCCTCAGATATTTTGTGAATTTTAACCACCGCTGAACCCCTGAACCACCGCTTGGTGGCCAGTAGTATGTTATGATAAGGGCTTTTTTGAACTCTTTCATGGATGATTTTCATTCATTTTGTGGAATTATTATTTAGAGCCTGTCAATAAAGTATATAAAAATCGATTTAAGAACAAGGCACACCGAATAACGATTTACGAAGTGGTGACTATCACTTCTCCAACAAACCCCTGATACTTGTTGCCTTTAGAATTATATTATTCAGACTAGCGGTCGGCACCCTATCCTGCTTCATACTGTCCCTGTAACGGATTGTTACCGTATTATCTTCCATGGTTTGATGATCAACTGTTATGCAAAACGGAGTTCCAATAGCATCCTGTCTCCTGTATCTGCGTCCGATAGAATCTTTTTCGTCATACTGGCAATTGAAATCGAATTTTATATCGTCAATAATGCTGCGTGCTTTTTCGTCAAGACCGTCTTTTCGTACTAATGGTAAAATTGCTGCTTTAATTGGGGCAAGAGGTGCCGGGATCCTGAGAACAACCCTTTCTTCAAGATTTCCGTTGGCATCAGGAACTTTTTCTTCTGTATATGCATTTGATAACACTGCCAGAAAAGTCCTGTCCAGTCCAATAGATGTTTCAACTACATATGGTATATAGCTTTCTTTTGAAAGAGGATCGAAATACTGAAGTTTTTTACCTGAGAATTTCTGGTGTTGTGACAGATCAAAATCTGTTCTTGAATGAATTCCTTCAATCTCTTTAAATCCAATCGGAAACTTAAACTCAATATCAAATGCGGCATTGGCATAATGTGCAAGCTTGTCATGTTCGTGAAAACGGTAAAAATCAGGATTAATTCCCATAGCCAGATGCCATTTCATTCTTGCCTCTTTCCAGTATTCAAACCATTTTATTTCATCTCCCGGCTTGACGAAAAATTGCATCTCCATCTGTTCAAATTCCCTCATCCTGAATAGAAACTGGCGTGCCACGATTTCATTTCTGAAAGCTTTTCCAACTTGTGCAATGCCAAAAGGGATACGCATACGCCCTGATTTTTGCACATTAAGATAATTCACGAAAATTCCCTGTGCGGTTTCAGGACGCAGATATATTATGTTGGCTTCTTCACTCACCGAACCCAGTTTTGTCTCGAACATCAGATTAAACTTACGAACCTCAGTCCAGTTTCTTGATCCGGAAACCGGATCAGCAATATCACAATCAATAATTAGCTGTCTTATCCCGGCAAGATCATCATCTTCCAAAGCCTTAATAAATCTGGAATTGATCTCTTCATGTTTTTTCAGATTTGCCTGAACCCTGGGATTTGTTTTTATAAACATTTCTTTATCAAAATCGTCCCCAAACCGTTTCGCTGCTTTAGTTATTTCTTTGTCTATTTTGCCTTCAATTTTCTGAAGATAATCTTCAATCAATGAATCTGCCCTATATCTTTTTTTTGAATCCTTATTGTCAATTAAAGGATCATTGAATTGTGTTAAATGACCTGATGCTTTCCATGTTTCGGGATGCATGAAAATCGCAGAATCAAGTCCTACAATATTTTCATGAAGCAATACCATGGAATCCCACCAATATTTTTTGATATTGTTTTTTAATTCAACGCCATATTGACCATAATCATATACAGCACTTAAACCGTCATAAATTTCGCTGGACGGGAAAATATATCCGTATTCTTTCGTGTGAGATACGAGCTTTTTGAAACCCCCTTCATTGACCATAGTTGTTTGATTTGTGTTTTAAAAAAATGATGCGATAAAAGTAGTTCAAAATCTCCGGTTTTCATAAAATCAGTCGGTAAACTGAAGAAAGGAGAGTAGGTGAGTAAGTTGAGTGGGTGAGTAGGAACGAAAAAAGGCGATATGGCGGGAGAGCAAATAACAATCAAATAATTATAAAACAATAATAAATATTAAAAATTAGGGCAAGGGTTATTTTTTCAATTTATATCTTTGTAAAATATGTGTTAATAAAGAAAGATAATGAAAAAGAAAACTGATTTTCTTGTCATTGGTTCCGGGGTTGCCGGTTTAAGTTTTGCCCTTAAAGCAGCGAAACATGGTACAGTAACTGTATTATCAAAAAATGACCTGGAGGAGACAAACACAAAATATGCACAAGGTGGAGTTGCTGCCGTAATGTCCCCACCTGATTCTTTTGAGAAGCATATCAGGGATACAATTATTGTGGGAGACGGATTGTGCGATGAAGAAATTGTTGAAATGGTTATCAGGGAAGCCCCTGAGCGGATCAAAGAATTAATTAGCTGGGGTGTTGATTTTGATCATAAGAAAGATGGTTCCTACGATCTGGCTAAGGAAGGGGGCCATTCGGAAAATCGTATACTGCATTATAAGGATATTACCGGACAAGAGATTGAGAATGCTCTTATTTCGCTGGTAAGATCTGATCCTAACATTGAAATATATGATAATTATTTTGCTATTGATCTGCTTACACAGCACCATCTTGGCAATCTAGTAACCAGGTCATCGTTTGGTACAGAGTGTTATGGAGCTTATGTGCTTAATATGAAAAGTGGAGGAGTAATTACTTTTTTATCAAAAATAACAGTGGTTGCAACAGGGGGAATGGGAAATCTTTACAATACAACAACAAATCCATTGGTTGCAACAGGTGATGGTTTGGCTATGATATACCGTGCTAAAGGCATTATTGATAACATGGAGTTTGTTCAGTTTCATCCTACTTCATTGTATAACCCCGGGGAGCGTCCGTCATTTCTTATAACTGAAGCTTTAAGGGGTTTTGGTGCAGTGTTAAGAAATATTGACGGTGAGAAATTCATGAACAGATATGATTCAAGGGGTTCATTGGCATCCAGGGATATTGTTGCACGTGCAATAGACAGTGAAATGAAATTAAGGGGCGATGATTTTGTGTACCTTGATGGCACTCATCTGGATAGTGATGAACTAAAGGAACACTTTCCGAATATTTATAAAAAGTGCCTGAAAGAAGGAATAGATATAACAAAAGATAAAATCCCGGTTGTTCCGGCTGCTCATTATTTATGTGGTGGTGTTAAGGCAGACAGGAACGGAAGAAGTAGTATTAACCGCTTGTATGCTATTGGTGAGGTTGCTTATACAGGTCTTCACGGAGCGAATAGGTTAGCTTCAAATTCTTTGATGGAGGCAGTCGTTTTTGCTCACAGAGCTGCTATGGATAGTTCCGAACAAATGAAGAAATTTACATTTAAAAAGGAGATACCTGACTGGAATTTTGAGGGAACCAAACATCCTGAAGAGATGGTGCTTATTACTCAGAATTATAAAGAGACTCAGCAGATCATGAGCAATTATGTCGGGATAGTCCGTTCTGATCTGAGACTGGAAAGAGCACTGAAAAGATTAGAAATAATATACCAGGAGACGGAGGAGTTATATAAAAAATCAACCCTGTCGCGAAAACTTTGCGAACTACGAAACCTTATCAATGTCGGATACCTGGTGATAAAGATGGCACAAAGTCTTCACGAAAGCAGAGGACTTCATTATACCCTTGATTATCCAAAAAAGAAACGAACCACAGAGTTTTAAGGAAGATGTTTATTTATTAATTGGTTAATTGTAAGCTAAACTTTCATGGAATACATAGCTCTATGCTCTAAGCTCTTTGCTTTTTTTTGACGACTGCCGATTGCCGATTGCCGACTGCCGACTTTTTTTTACTTCAGATTTTCCTCAAACAATTTAAATATTCTCTTATACTCATCTGTCCAGCTGCTGGATTCAACAAAACTGTGTCTTTCCAGCGGGTACACGGCAAGTTCCCAGTTATCTTTTCCAAGTTCAATCAATCGTTGTGAAAGACGAACAACGTCCTG
This sequence comes from Bacteroidales bacterium, assembly GCA_021163295.1. Taxonomy (GTDB): domain Bacteria; phylum Bacteroidota; class Bacteroidia; order Bacteroidales; family VadinHA17; genus JADFUQ01. The sequence continues at coordinate 6,346 of JAGGXD010000050.1, read as the reverse complement.
AAAATGAACATTGTCATCAATCATTCCATGACACATTAAAAGCGCTCCTTCAAGACCTTCAGCATAATAAATAGGAGAGCTTTTGATATAAGCAAGACTATCCTGAACAGGAGTGTTTAATATGTTTGCGGTATAGCTGTGGTTATAGTGAGCCCAGTCGGTAACGGAACGCAGTGCAGCACCGGCGGCGAAAACTCCCGGTTCTGTAAACATAGCCATAAGAGTTATGAAACCACCATATGAACCACCATATATACCAATCCTGTCAGGATCAATATTATATTTTTCAGTTAAGAACCTGGCTCCATCAACCTGGTCAGACAGATCCTTTCCTCCCATATGCCTGTAAATAGCAGTTCTCCAGTCTCTTCCATATCCGGCACTGCCCCTGTAATCAATATCCAGTACGGTATATCCGTTGTCAACCAGAAAATTATGGAACATATACTCATGCCAATAACTACTCCACCATTTATGAGCATTTTGAAGATAACCTGCTCCGTGAACAAAAATTACAGCCGGACCCCTGTTTTCAGGATTTTCAGGACGGTATAACCGGGCAGGGACCATAATACCATCTTCAGCATTAAATGTTACCATTTCGGGAATACGCCAGGAGTAATCAGAAAATTCTTCGGTAAGGGAATTAGTGATTTTTTCAGGAGAAGCTCCTGTTTCATTTTTTTGTATATACAGCTCCCATGGGCTGTTCGAATAGCTATATCGTATAGCAAGGGTGCTTTCATCTGGAGACAAAAAAACATCATTTCTTCCTTCAAGGGTTGTAATTTGTGTTGGATTTCCACCATCAATGGGCATTTTATAAAAATGTCTTTCTCCGGGATGTACTTTATTTGAAGTAAAGTACCAGTATTTCTTGTTTAGGGAGATAAAAGGATCATATATTTCAAATTTTCCGCTTGTCAGAGCTTTTTTCTTCTCATTCTTAATATTAACTGTGTATAAATGGGAATATCCCGATTCTTCAGATTGGAAATAAACTTTTTTATTATCAGGCATCCATCCCAGGGTTCCTCCTCCCCACCAACCAACACCAGGTCCGCCGATCCAGGCTTCATCGTGCTGATGATCAAGCAATTTCAAATCACCCGACTTTTGATCAAGCAGCATTATCCATCTGTCTTTATTATCAACCGACTTTATACTGACAACAGCAAGTTCCCCGTTGTCTGACCAAACAGGTGAACTAAAAATAACCGGTCTTTCTTTTTCCATGTCGGGTTTTTTCTTCTCATAATCATTATAAAAATCGGGATATTTCTTAATTCCCGGAATATTTTCAGTTTTAACTTTATAAACAGTGTCCTTTTCAATATTATAAATAAACATTTCAGTTGAAGTAAAATAGGGAGTACCAACTTTCGATCTTGCTGTGTTTTCTTCAGTATAACCCGATTCAGTAACATATACCGGAATTTTGGTAGAAGCTGCATTCTGCGGGCGGTGATAAATAATGTATGTAATATGATTTTCATCCGGACATAACCGGATATCTGAGGGTGAATTTTCACCTGTATATATAATTTTCGGTCTTACCGGTTCTTTTTCTTCACGTTCAGTTTTCCTCAATTCTCTTTTTTCTTTTCTTTCGCTAAGTACTTTGGATAATTTTAACTGATCCTGATAGAGCCATTTTTCCCCATCATTTGAATAAGGGGTTTTTTCAGGTTTTTCTTTTCCTTTACTGAAGTTTGATAATTGTTTTGTTGAACCATCATTAATATTCCAGGAATATAGGTTGTTATTAAGGTTATATAGTATTTTGTTTTCCGTAAAATTAAAATCCGGAGAACTTTCGTAATTAAGTGTATTTGTTATTTGGAAAATCTTACCTGATTTAATGGTAAGAAGGTAAATATCCCCCTGCTTAGTATAGACTTTTTTTGTTCTGTTTTTGTTGAAGTTTCCATATTCTGAAGGCATCTTTTCTTCTTCTTCAGGGGTTACTTTCCGGGGTTCGTGATTTCCAGGAGTGATAAAAAATAAGGAATTCTTCTCATTCCTTTCAGGGTTCCAGTCGAAGAATAACTTATTACCACTATCAGACCAATGAATATTTTCAGGCAGGCTACCTATCCACTCAGGATCCTGCATTATCTTTTCAATTGTCAGAGTTGAACCGGGTTCGGTGTTTTCCTGGCATAAAGAGTATAACGCAAAAATTGAGAAAACGACCAGAATACTTATGTGCTTTTTCATCATATTATGTTTTAGTTTATTTGTTCTTTTCTGCTATCTCGTCCAAAATACCGGTAATTTCATTTACATCCAGTGTTGTTAGTAGCCTGATGCGGGTTTTTTTAAAATTCGGGAGACCACGAAAATAGGTGGAAAAATGCCGGCGCATTTCATAAATGCCTCTTGGTTCTCCTTTGTTTTCAACAGATTTTCGGAAATGTGTTTTTGCTATATTAACAATTTCATTTATTGTCAGGGGGGGAAGGTTTTTACCGGTTTCAAGAAAATGACGGATTTCTTTAAATATCCAGGGGCGTCCGACTGTGGCACGTCCAATCATAATGCCATCAACACCATATTTTCGAAACATCTCACCGGCAACTTGTGGGCTGTTAATATCTCCGTTTCCGATAACAGGGATTATTATTTTTGGATTATTTTTCACTTCTCCAATAAGTGTCCAGTCTGCTATGCCTTTGTATAATTGGCTACGGGTTCTGGCATGTATTGTTAGTGCCTTGATACCTGCATCCTGTAAACGTTCTGCTATTTCAACAATATTCTTACTCTCTTCATCCCATCCAAGCCTGGTTTTTACTGTAACAGGCAGCTTTGTAGTTTTAACAATAGCTTCTGTCATCTTAACCATTTGAGGTATATCCCGGATCATCCCTGCTCCTGCACCACGGTTAGCAATTTTTCTTACGGGACATCCAAAATTAATATCAATAAGTTCAGGATTTGATTTTTCAGCTATTTGTGCTGCCTCAACCATTGAATCAATTAGGTGTCCGTAAAGCTGAATTCCTATAGGTCTTTCGTAATCGTATATATCAAGCTTTTGTATACTTTTCCTGCCGTTTCTGATAAGTCCGTCTGATGAAATGAATTCGGTATACATAAGATCGGCGCCAAATTGCTTGCACATATACCTGAATGACGGATCGGTAATATCCTCCATTGGTGCAAGAATAAGAGGTTGATTACGGAGTTCTATATTGGCTATTTTTACCAAAACCGGATTAATTATTTAATTTTGAACAAAATTATCAAAAATCAGGGAATGAACCAGACTCTATTTCACGATTCGCATCCATTTATAAAATTAATCATAGCTCTCTTTGTTTCTTTAGTTATTTTTTTAGTATTTATGATTATCGCAATTATAGTGGCACTGCCTGTTTTTCATCTTAATATTTTTGAATTACAGGAGGTCTTTTCTGATTTTGAAAATGTCAGTAATGTTGGAGTATTAAAATATTTTCAGATAATACAAACACTGGGACTTTTTGTTGTCCCTCCTTTTGTTATTGTTTTTCTGTTTTACAGAGAAATTGGTGAAAGCCTTCAATTAAAAAACTTACCGGAATTGCAGATATCTGTGAAGGTTTTTCTTATTATGATTATTGGATTACCGGTAATTAACCTGCTGGCAATGTGGAACGCCCAGATAAATTTACCACAATGGCTTGATTCGGTTGAAGAATGGATGAAAGTAACGGAAAAATCAGCTGAAAAGTTAACAGAGATGTTTCTCTCTGCTGATAATGCAGGTGAATTTCTAATTAATTTTCTAATGATAGCCATACTTCCGGCGATTGGAGAGGAGCTTCTTTTCAGAGGGATATTACAGCGGTATTTGATTGAATGGTCGAAGAATAAACATATCGGTGTTTTAATTACATCTATATTGTTCAGTGCTCTTCATCTGCAATTCTTTGGGTTTTTTCCCAGGTTGTTACTGGGTATGTTTTTTGGTTATTTGTTATTGTGGAGCCGGAATCTTTGGTTACCTATTCTTGCACACTTCATCAATAATGGCGTAGCAGTAATTTTCTATTTTATTTTTGGCGCTGAAATTGTAGAAAAAGAAATTAACTCTATTGGAACTGAAAGCGGGAATTTGTTTTTTACTCTTGGTTCTTTAGTGCTTGTAACCATTCTGGTGGTTTCTGTTTGCAAGGAAGAGAGGAAGAGTGGAATAATGGAAAGAAAAGAGTAAGAGAATTGAGTTAAAAATGAACAAAAGTTCAACGCTTACTTTCAACTTTTAACTTTTAACTTTTCACTTGTTTACCCTGTCTCTTTCTGTCTGGAATCCTGAAAATCTACCTGGTCTTTTTCATTTTTCCTGTAAATATAAACAAGACCATATTCTTTAGCTCGTTCTCGTTTTAAGACATCAGGAAGATCGTTATAGGAGGCTTCTACTTCATTCCAGATGTCTAAAATAATCTTGTCTGCCTCGTCTCTAAGTAAAGATAATTTTTCTAAAGCACGATTACTTTTTTCTTTTAGAATTTGCTGGAAGCGATAAGCTTCCAGGAATAATTCATATCGCACTTTTACTACGGCAATAGTTGGATTTGTAATTGGAGTTTGTCCCAGAAGTGTACGGGAGGATTCTCCATCAATAAGTTTTTTACCCCAATACATAATATCTTTTTCGCTGATAAGTACAGGTAATGCTTTATCATCTTCATTAATACCGAATGATATACGTGTAGAAGCAGGAAGTTCAAATCGGGTTATAGCCATATTCATAACCTGGATAAAATGAGAGATATAAAGTTTGGCTTTTTTCAGGACTTTATAATATTCCTTATTATTTTTAACCTGCCTCAATTGAGATTGTTTGTGCAATATAATTGCTCTTTCAAATCTGGTAAGAAAAGATTGTGTTTTTTGAAGACTCTTTTGTGTGAAAGCAAGTTTGAATGGGGGAAGCTCTTTCCCTTTTGATAATGCTGTTTGTAATGCTATAAACCGTGCATTATCAGTATTTGGTAATCTTCGGTAGGGCATCTGTGTATGTTAATTATTTGTTAATAAACCGAGCAGCTAGCGAATGTATAAATTATTTTTTAAAAAACAATGCCATTCGCATACAATAATATTTTTTTTGACGAACGGAGTAGAGAGAAATAATGGAATAAAATATTAATTTTATGCTTTTAGTGAAAATCATAAATTATTAATAAAAACAATATTCTATGTTTAATTCAGAAATATACGCTTCGAGAAGAAAAAGATTAAGAAAATTGATGAATTCAGGCCTCCTGTTATTTCCAGGGAATGATGAGGCTTCCTTTAATTATACGGATAATACTTATAATTTCCGTCAGGATAGTTCATTCTTATATTTTTTCGGACTTGATCATCCGGGCTGTGCCGGTATTATTGATATAGATAACGGGGAAGATTATTTTTTCGGTGATGATGTAACAATGGATGATATTATTTGGATGGGTCCTCAGCCTTCGATGAAAGAGAGAACAGAAAAAGTTGGCATTACAAATGTTTTGCCATTTGGAAAACTTAGCGAGATGATTAAGGAGGCAATAGAAAAAAACAGAAAAATTCATTTTTTGCCTCCGTATCGTGGCAAACAATTTATTCAACTGGCTGAATTGTTTGGGAAGAAAGCGGGTGAGATTAAAGATATGGCATCTGTTGAATTGATAAAATCTATTGTCAAATTAAGATCAGTAAAAGATGAAGAAGAAGTTAAAGAGATTGAATTTGCATTGAATATTGCATACAATATGCATACTACAGCCATGAAAATGGCTATGCCTGGTATTGTTGAAAGGGAGATTGCAGGTAAAATTGAGGGAATAGCTTTGTCTGAAGGTTTGGGAATTTCTTTTCCGGTAATATTAAGTATTAACGGACAAACTCTTCACAATCATTATCATGGAAATACATTGGTAAAAGAAAGAATGATGGTTACTGATGCCGGTGCTGAATCGTTGCTGCATTATGCCAGTGATATTACCCGGACTGTTCCGGTAGGAGGAAAATTCAGTAAGCGGCAAAAGGAAATTTATGAGATTGTACTGGCTGCCAATATGAAATCAATTGAATCAGTTAAACCCGGAATAACCAATAAAGAACTGCACATTAAAGCATGTAAAACAATTGCTTCCGGATTAAAAGAACTGGGAATAATGAAAGGGGATGTTAAGGAGGCGGTATCCCGTGGTGCTCATGCTTTGTTCATGCCTCATGGATTGGGACATATGATGGGTCTTGATGTACATGACATGGAAGGATTAGGTGAAGATTATGTTGGTTATGATGACAAGGTAAAAAGAAGTGACCAGTTTGGTCTGGCTTTTCTGCGTCTAGGTAAAAAGTTAGAGCC